>JBFKCU010000450.1:0-2423 GCA_041620115.1 Burkholderiales bacterium
CTGTGGTATGCCGGTTCGTTCGCCATCGGCGCTGCGTCGGGGTTGCTGGGGGACAAGTGGAACCTGGGGTTTCTGGCGGAAACCGAGCGCCAGGTTGTCCGCCATCTCGACGGCCATCTCGGGCGCTTGCCGGCGGACGACCGCAGGAGTCGCGCGATCGTTGAGCAGATGCGCGAGGATGAGGCGCGCCATGCAACCAGCGCGATCAAGCATGGTGCTGCCGAACTCCCCGCACCGGTCAGGGTGGCGATGCAGGTGTCGTCGAAAGTAATGACTAATACGGCATTCCTGCTCTAAGGCCTGGTTCAGGCAGTGGCTTCCCTGATCTCGAAATCGTGAGTGATAGCAGCCGTCTTGCCCAGCATGATTGAAGCCGAGCAGTATTTCTCTGCGGATAGCTGAACGGCGCGCTCGACCTGCGCGGATTTCAGGGATTTGCCGGTGACGATGAAGTGAAAATGGATCCTGGTGAAGACCTTGGGATCTTCGGCGGCGCGTTCGGAGTCGATTTCCAGCACGCAGTCGGTCACGGGCGCGCGCGCCTTGCGCAGGATGTGCATCACGTCATAAGCCGTGCAGCCGCCGGCACCCATCAGTACCACTTCCATGGGCCTGGGGCCGAGGTCGCGTCCGCCACCTTCCGGGGCGCCGTCAATGACCAGCGCGTGACCGCTGCCGGATTCGGCGACAAAGCTGACGTTCTCTATCCATTTGATCCGTGCTTTCATGGGGATTCCGGCATTCAGGCTGATGCGAGCAGGCGCATACGATACCAGAGTATGCCCATGGCTTCGTGGCAGAACCGTGCGCTGTCGTGCAATGCGCGAGCGTTCGGCAAGAAGTCCAGAATGGTCACCCGGTATCGGGTCGTGTACGCAGTTGCAGCCGGAATGACCTGGAATCCGGCGTGTTCGAAAGCCAGTTGTGCCCGGGGCATGTGCCACGCGTGGGTCACCAGGTAGACCGTGCTGATCCCCTGGGGTGCAAGCAGCCGGTGGCTCTGCCGGGCATTTTCAAGAGTGCTGACGGAGATGCCCTCGGTCCAGCGGACCGGCACGGCAAACTCGCGTTCAAGCACGCGATGCATGGCCTGCGCTTCGTCGATGCTGCCGCCATCCGGATTGCCGCCGCTGACCAGTATGGGGAGTCCGGTCTGCCGCTGCAGCCAGGCGGCGTAACGCACGCGAACCAGTGTCCCTTCGGCGACGGTGTCACCGCCGAACTCGGGGCCATGCGGATACTTGCCGCCACCCAGAACGATGATGGCCTGCGCGCCACTCGTGGTGACAGGGGCGACGGGTTTTCCTTCCCATTGCTGCAGCAGCAGGTGCGCGGTAAATGGGATCGCACACACATACAATGCCGCCACCGCGGCAAAAAGCAGCCCTCGAGCCAGCCGCGGCCTGGCCGGCAACAGCATCATTCCCGCGCCCATCAGCAGGATCAGCGAACCCGGCGGCAGCAATATTAGTGCCAGCGCATGGGTCAGGTACCAGGAGGTCATTCCGGTTAACTTGTTGTTTTATATAAATAATCTAAGGTTTCGTCAGTCTCGCGGTGCGTCCTTAACTGGTTCCGGCAGTTTGACACATCCGCTTGATTTCCCATAGAATTCGCGGTTTCCCTGAATCACGACGACGCGCAGGATCAAGCATGAAAACCTATTCCGCCAAACCGCACGAGATCACCCGCGATTGGTTCGTGGTCGATGCCACCGACAAAGTTCTGGGCCGGCTCGCCGCGGAAATCGCGCATCGCCTGCGCGGCAAACACAAGCCTGAGTTCACCCGCCATATCGACACCGGCGATTTTATCGTCGTGGTCAACGTGGAGAAGTTGCGCGTCACCGGCAACAAGGCCAAGGACAAAATCTACAATCGCCATTCCGGCTACCCGGGCGGCCTGTACACGACCAATTTCGAGAACATGCAGGCCAAGTTTCCTGCGCGTGTGCTCGAGAAAGCCGTGAAGGGCATGCTGCCCAAGGGGCCGTTGGGATACGCGATGCTGAAGAAAATGAAGGCCTATGCCGGAAACGAACACCCGCATACCGCACAGCAGCCCAAGACCCTCGAAATCTAGGAATAACTGACCATGGCAGTTCAAAAGAACTACGGAACCGGCCGGCGCAAGAGCGCGGTGGCCCGCGTCTACCTGCAGCCCGGCAAGGGCAGCATCCTCGTCAACGGCAAACCGGTGGACGAGTTCTTCTCACGCGAGACCGGGCGCATGATCGTGCGTCAGCCGCTGGCGTTGATTGAGAAACTCGACACCTTCGATATCAAAGTCAACGTGACCGGTGGCGGTGAGTCCGGCCAGGCTGGCGCAGTGCGTCACGGCATTACCCGTGCACTGATCGACTACGATGCTGCATTGAAGCCGGAGTTGCGCAAGGCGGGACTCGTGACGCGCGACGCGCGTGA
>JBFKCU010000451.1:0-2416 GCA_041620115.1 Burkholderiales bacterium
GAGCATTCGCAAGTTCCTGAAAACCGTGGGCGTCAACTCGCAACTCGCCATCGAAAAGGCCGTTCGCAAGGCCATCGAGGATGGCAAACTCAAAGGCACGGAATCGCTGCCGGCGACGATGACGCTGCACGTCGGCCCGCTAGCACTGGACGTCAAATTTGACGGTGATTTGAAGCTGGGCTGACGCCCGCACGCGGCGTCAGATCTTCATGATCTGCGCGCGATAGTAGCGCAGCTCTTCGATCGATTCGTGAATGTCGGCAAGCGCCTCGTGCTTGCCATGTTTCACCATGCCGGCCAGTACGTCGGGCTTCCAGCGTCGCGCCAGTTCCTTCAGCGTGCTGACGTCGATCAAACGATAGTGGAAATACGCGTCGAGCTTCGGCAGATACCGCACCAGGAAGCGCCGGTCCTGGTGCACCGAGTTACCGCACAGCGGCGACACGCCCGACGGCACGTGCTGCGACAGAAACGCGATCATCTGCTCCTCGACATCGGCTTCGCTCAGCGTCGACGCCTTGACCCGGTCGATCAGGCCCGATTTCTTGTGTGTGGACTGGTTCCAGTTGTCCATCGCGGCAAGCACCTCGTCGGGCTGGTGAACCACCAGTACCGGGGCTTCCGTGATTACGTTCAGTTGCGCGTCGGTGATGACGATAGCCACTTCGAGCACGCGATCGGTCTCGGGGTTCAGGCCGCTCATCTCCATGTCGATCCAGATGAGGGCGTTGGGATCCTGTGCCATAATGTTTTTTCGTGCGATCTACTGAATTTCCGGACCCGCATTGTGTCATAAGCCCACATCCCCAGATACCCGAAAATGCATACTTTTGGCCTGATATTTCTTGTCGCACTGCTGCTGACCGCCGCCACCCGGCTGTGGCTGGCCACCCGCCATGCCGCCCATATACAGGCGCACCGCCACGCCGTGCCGGCGCAGTTTGCAGAAGTAATCACCCTTGACGCGCACCAGCGCGCGGCCGACTACACCACCGCCAAGACCCGGTTTGCAATGATCGGCGTGGCCGTTGAAGTCGCGGTTGCGCTGGCGCTGACTTTCGGCGGCGGCCTGCAGGCACTGCACGACCTGAGCGCGGCCTGGTTCGAACCCGGGATTGTCCGCGGTCTCGCGCTGATTGCCGGCGTCGCCCTGGTGATGATGATTGTCGACATACCGCTGAATCTTTACAGCACGTTCGTGATCGAGGAGCGCTACGGTTTCAACAAGGTCACGGTAAAACTGTTCTGGATCGATTTCATCAAGGGCCTGCTGCTCTCCGCGGCGCTCGGCCTGCCGCTGGTGGCGACCGTGCTCTGGCTGATGGCGGGCATGGGCGACCTGTGGTGGCTCTACGCGTGGCTGGCCTGGATGGCGTTCAACATCGTCATGCTCGCGGTTTATCCTTCGTGGATCGCGCCGCTGTTCAACAAGTTCACGCCGTTACAGGACGAGGCCATGAAAGAGCGCGTCGAGCGCCTGCTGGCGCGGTGCGGCTTCAAGGTCAAGGGACTGCTGGTGATGGACGGTTCGCGCCGCTCGAGCCACGGCAATGCTTATTTCACCGGCTTCGGCAAGACCAAGCGCATCGTCTTTTTCGACACGTTGCTGTCACGGCTGGAACCGCAGGAGGTCGAGGCCGTGTTGGCGCATGAGCTGGGGCATTTCAAGCTGAAACATGTGATCAAGCGCATCGCGTGGATCTTCACCGCCAGCCTGGGTTTTTTGTGGCTGCTGGGCTGGGTGCTCGACAAGCCGTGGTTTTACGAGGGCCTCGGGGTGGCGACACCTTCCACCGCCATGGCACTCGTGCTGTTCTCGATTGTGGTGCCGGTGTTCACCTTCCTGTTCCAGCCGCTGGGCGCGATGTATTCGCGCAAGCACGAGTTCGAGGCTGACGCCTTTGCCGCGCAGTACACACCGGCCACCGACCTGATTGCCGCACTGGTCAAACTCTACAAGGACAATGCGACCACGCTGACGCCGGACCCGCTGCATTCGGTGTTCTACGACTCACACCCGCCGGCGACCACGCGCATCGCGCGTTTGCAGCAGGCGGCGGGCTGAACGGCCAGGAGTACGTCCATGCGCATGACCAACCTGCCTGTCTTCGTTGTTGCACTATCGCTGTCGGCCGCAGCGCACGCGGCAGATCCTTTTGCCAAGGCGGACCCGGCCGCAGGCAAGAAGCTGCTCGAGGAAGCCAATTGCAACAGCTGCCACGTCGCGCGTGTGGGCGGTGATGGCAGCCGGATGTACACACGCCCGGAACGGAAGGTCAGGGATGCACAGGGTTTGCTCAAGTTTGTGCAGTTCTGCGTCGATCGCACCGGAGCCGCCGTGTTTCCCGAAGACACGGTCCACATGGGCGCGTATCTCAACCAGCAGTTCTACAAGTTCGGACAGTGACAGCAGCGC
>JBFKCU010000452.1:0-2413 GCA_041620115.1 Burkholderiales bacterium
CGCGCCTGCAAGTTCCAGCGGCAGCATCACGTTTTCCAGCGCGGTCATCGCCGGCAGCAGGTTGAACGACTGGAACACGAATCCCAGCCGCTCCGCGCGCAGTGCCGCGCGGCCGTCTTCGTCCAGCGCATAAAGATCATGCCCGTCCACCTGCACCGAACCCGACGTGGGCGTATCGAGCCCCGCGAGCAAGCCGAGCAATGTGGACTTACCGGAGCCGGACGCGCCGACCACGGCCACGGCCTCACCGGCGGCAACCGTGAAACTCACGTCGCGCAAAATGGTCAATTCCGACTCGCCGGTGGTAACCTGCTTCGTCAGTTGCGCCACGCTTACCGCAGTCTTCGGGGATTCATCTGTCATGTTCAGCCGTCTGCTTGTCCTGATCGTTACTCTGTCATTCACGCTGCTCAGCGCGCCCGCAGCGCTGGCGGCCACCATACTGGTCTATGGCGACAGCCTCTCGGCAGGTTATGGACTCTCCCGCGGTGAAGACTGGGCGCATCTGCTGGCACTGCGCCTGCAGGAAAAAAAACTGGATTATACGGTCGTCAACGCCAGCATCAGCGGTGAGACGACGCTGGGCGGCGTGAAGCGCATCGACGAAGCGCTGCGCGCACACAAACCGGACATCGTCATACTCGCACTGGGTGCCAACGATGGACTGCGCGGTGCCGACCTCGCGACGGTGCGCGGCAATCTCGAGCGCATCATCACAGCCGCGCGTCGTGCCAACGCCAGGGTCATGCTCATCGGCATGCGCATACCACCCAACTACGGCCCGAATTACACCGAAAAGTTCCAGTCGGTGTTCCGCGAGGTCGCGCAATCAAAACGCGTGCCGCTGGTGCCGTTCCTGCTTGATGGCTTTGCCGACAAGCGCGAGTACTTCCAGGCCGACAACCTGCATCCCACGGCCATTGCGCAGCCGCTGATGCTCGACACGATCTGGAAAACGCTGACGCCGTTACTAAAAAAGTGATTTACAACAACAACTTATATCATGTTACGCGTATGCCGGAACCGGCCGCCAGCCGGCCAATTACCGCCGCGTCGGCAAAGCCTTCGCGCCTGAACAGCGCCATCACCTCGTCCGCGGACTCCGGTGTACACGCCACCAGCAGGCCGCCGCTGGTCTGCGGATCCGTGAGCATCCTGCGCTGCACCGTGGTGTCGCCTGCGGGCAGGGTCACGTGGGTGCCATAACTCGCCCAGTTGCGGTCGGACGCGCCGGTCACGAAGCCCGCCTCGACCAGATGTTTCGCGCCGGAGAGCACCGGTATCTTCGACCACGCGATTTCAGCCGCGAGCGACGAGCCGCGGCAGATTTCGAGCAGGTGTCCCAGCAGGCCGAATCCGGTGACATCGGTGAGCGCGTGCACGCCCGCCATGTCTGACAGTGCGATGCCCGGCGTATTGAGCCGGGTCGTGGCTTCCAGCATCTGCTTGTAGGCTTTTTCGCGCAGCTCGCCTTTTTTCATCGCCGCACTCATGATGCCGACACCGAGGCCCTTGCCGAGGATCAGCACGTCGCCGGCCTGCGCGCGATCATTGCGCTTGACCTTGTCCGGGTGCACCAGCCCCAGCGCCACCAGTCCGTAGATGGGTTCCGTCGTATCGATGGAGTGGCCGCCCGCGATGGGAATCCCGACTTCGGCGCACACCGCGTGGCCGCCCGCGACGATCTGCTGTGCAGCCGCCACCGGCATCGTGGCGGACGGAAATCCGAGCAGGGCCAGCGCCATGAACGGCTTGCCGCCCATCGCATAGACGTCCGAGATCGCGTTGGTCGCGGCAATGCGGCCGAAATCGTATGGATCATCGACGATGGGCATGAAAAAGTCCGTCGTCGCCACGATCGCCTGCGTATCGTTGATGCGATAGACCGCAGCGTCGTCAGCGGACTCGGTGCCGACCAGCAGGTCCTTGAACGGCAATGCCGCCGGGGTCTTGGACAGAATTTCGCTCAGCAACGCTGGCGTGAGTTTGCAGCCTCATCCACCGCCGTGCGAAAACTGGGTCAGGCGCAGGGCAGAAGCTTCAACGGGTTTGTTCATGATTTACACTACCGGTATGTATGCAATGCAGAAACGACCGAAACGATCAACACGATTGACCGACCACGCCGATGCCGCGCCATGACTGAAACCAAAGCCCGCGCCCTGAAACGGGAACGCACTTCACGGCCCGGCGAATCGGGCGCGGTCACCGTAGCACAACTCAAAGAATTTGACGAGATCATCGACGTTCGCTCCGAGGATGAATTCGCCGAGGACCACATTCCCGGTGCGGTTAATCTTCCTGTCCTGAACAACGAAGAACGCGCGCACGTCGGCACCATTTACAAGCAGGTCTCATCATTCGATGCCAAGAAAATCGGCGCCGCGCTGGTCAGCGCCAATATTGCCCGGCA
>JBFKCU010000453.1:0-2411 GCA_041620115.1 Burkholderiales bacterium
GGCGTAATAATCGCCTTCATGCGAACCACCATCAACGGCGCCAGCCTCAACTTTGAAATCCTCGGCAACCGAGGGCCCTGGGTTGCCCTGTCACCCGGCGGACGCCGTGCGCTGAGCGCAATCAAACCGCTGGCGCAGCGCATCGCTGACGCTGATTTTCGCGTGCTGATCCAAGATCGGCGTAATTGCGGCGCCTCCGATGTCATGCTCTCCGGCGAATCCCCAGAACACGAAGTCTGGGCCGACGACCTGCACGGGCTGTTGGCACATCTGGATGCACTGGGTGCCGGGTCCAAAGTGTTTGTCGGTGGCAGTTCGTCCGGCTGCCGCATGTCACTGGCATTCGCCTTGCGTTATCCGCAGGCGGTGCGGGGACTGCTGCTGTGGCGGGTGACCGGCGGCGCTTTCGCCGCGCAACGCCTCGCGCGGGAATATTACGGCCAGTACATCGCGGCGGCAAAGGCAGGCGACATGGCCGCAGTGTGCGCGATGCCGCATTTCCGTGACCTGATTGCCGCGCATGCCCCCAACCGTGAACGCCTGCTGCAGGCCGATCCACGGCAGTTGATTGCCGCGATGCAGCGCTGGAGCGCGGGCTTCCTGCGGGAAGCCGATCTGCCGGTGATCGGCGCCACCGCGGAACAGCTGCGCCGCATCAAGGCCCCCGCCTGTGTGATTCCCGGCAATGACAACACCCACCCCAAGGCTGTCGGGGCGACGCTGGCAAAACTTCTGCCCGACGCCGAACTCAAGGTGCTGTTTGCCGAGCACCTGGACGTGGATGTGGTGCCGCCCGAGGACTGGGCCTCAAAAGAAGCGGAAATGGCGGCGATGCTGCTGGCGTTTCTGAAGCGCCACGCCGCCTAGGCCTTGTAGTCCGGATACAGCTTCTCGACCAGCGCCATGCTCGCGACCCAGTCGCGACTGCCCGAGTTGTACACCCCCATGCGGCCGAACTTCGCTGCGCGCGCCGCACACACTGCAGGGTCGGGCATGATCAGCTCCGCGCCGCCGGCCAGTGCCCCGACCTGCGCGCGACACGCCAGTTCGAAAAAGTGGTGGTAGATGTAGGCTTCGGGCAGCGTGGTGCCGCACACCAGCGCACCGTGATTCTCCAGCAGCATGACCCAGTGCTCGCCCAGTGCGGCAGCAAGCTGCTCCGCGCCCTCCCGCGTCGTGTCGTCAACCTCGTTGGGATAACGTGCGACGCGGTCATAAAAACGCATCGCCTGCTGCGTCAGCGGCAGCAGACCGTGCTGTTGCGCCGAAACCGCCAGGTTGGCGGGAGAATGCGTGTGCACCGCCGCGTGGATGTCCGGCCGCGCCTTCAGCACCGCGGCGTGCAGATTGTATGCCGCCGGACTCGCCTTGTAGGCCGAGGCGTCGACCTGCCGGCCATCGAGGTCATATTTGACCAGATTCGACGCCGTCACCTGCTCCATGAACACATTGTCCGCCTTGACCAGGAAATGCCCGGGCTCGCCGGGCACGCGCACCGAGATGTGGTTGTAGGTCATGTCGACGAACACGAAATGCGCGACCAGCCGGTGCGCTGCGGCCAGTTCGCACCGCGCCTGCCATTCCGCTTCGCCCACCCGGGCGCGCAATGTGCGCGGCCGCGCGGCGCGGGTGGCGACATGCTTGTTCTTTGCGCGGGCGGCCATGCTCACGCGCCCTGCCGGCGCCGCACAGAGCGCGCGCGTTGCATTAACGCCATGGCCACGATGGTGCCCGTCTCTTTATTCATGCCCGCCCTCCTGATTGCGTCACATGGTAGCGTTTAACCCCATGCCGGTAAAATCACCGGAAGCCGCCGACATCCCCTGGCATCCGGATCATCAAGGCACCGCAATCACACTGGAGGCATAAAATGAACGCAGGCAAGGAACTCGCTGGCAAGGTGGCGCTGGTCACCGGCGCGGCACGCAATATCGGTCGCGCCATTGCGCTCGCGCTCGCAGAATCCGGCGCCACGGTGGCCGTCAACGCGCGCTCAGCGAAAGCCGACGCGGATGCTGTTGTCGCGGAAATCCGCGCCGCCGGCGGCCATGCGGATGCCTACATTGCCGACATTGCGGATGCGAGCGCCGTCAACGCCATGGTGGCGGACATCGTCAAGCGTCACTGCAAGGTCGACATCCTCGTACTCAATGCATCGATCCGCAAGGAAACCGCATTCATCGACATGAGCTTCGAGGAATGGCGCAGCCTGCTGTCGATCACGCTCGACGGTTCATTCCACTGCACCAAGGCCTGCCTGCCGTCGATGATCAAGGCGGGAGGCGGCAGCATCGTGACGCTCGGCGGCATGACCGCGCTCTCGGGTGCAAAACGGCGCGTGCACGGCTCGGTGGGCAAGCATGGCCTGTGGGGCATGACGCGCGCACTGGCGAAGGAACTCGGCGAACACC
>JBFKCU010000454.1:0-2403 GCA_041620115.1 Burkholderiales bacterium
TCACCGGCACCGGCATCGTCGGCCGCCATGCGGGCGCGGTGCTGCGGCAACTGCCGTCGGTGATTGCGCCGTTCGAGGAATTTGTCGGCGCCTATCCGCAGGGACGGGTGCTGTCGCGCAACACCGGATACACGCGCGACTACGGCAAGAATCCCTATCGCGGTTACGACGAGGTCGGCGGCACCCCGTTCCTGTTCAACGATCCGCTGGATCCGCGTCTGCCGCCGATGGAGCGTGTGCTCGGCGTGATGCGCAACGGCGTCACCCGCGTCTATCCGCTGACGATTCTGCTGAAACAGCCGGTCATCAACGATGTGGTGGCGGGCGAGCCCGTCGTGGTGTTCAGCCGCCAGGGCATGTTGTCGGCCCTGTCCGCCGAGCGCATCAGCGAATCGCGGAAGATTCCGGCGGCTGCGGCCTTCAGCCGCAAAGTCGGGGGGCGGGTGCTTGAGTTCGAACAGCGCGAGGGCCGCATGGTCGATCGCGAAACCGGCTCCACCTGGAATCTGTTCGGACATGCGACGGCAGGCAAACTGCGCGGCGCGCGGCTGGCGCCGGCGGACAGCGGCGTGCATTTTGCCTTTGCCTGGCTGGCGTTTCAGCCGGCCACTGAAATCTACGGTGCAGCGGGCGCGGGAAATACCGCGAAACGTCCGGCAACGCCGACGGACATACGCCGCTGACCGGCTGCGCCTGCCATACGCGGTGCGCCTTAGTATCGACGCAGGTCAGGAAATCGTCACGCCCGCCGCATGGCCGCCGAGTTCGAACGTCAGGCGCCCGGCGGCCTTGCGGACGGCAGGGACGTGTTTTCTTGCCAGGGTGCGCGTCAATCTTGAAATGGGGCCGGTGATCGCGACGCAGCCGATCAGCCGCCGGTTGATCCCGAAAACCGGGCACGCCACGCTGGACACCTGCGGGTCGCGTTCCCCGGCGGTGAAATGGTGGCCTGCGGCGCGTATCGTGTCGTAGAGCTTTCCGGGCTCCTCCGAGAACGCAAGGAGTACGCGTCCGATTGCGCCGCGATCGAGCGGCAGGAGTTCTCCGACCCGGACATGATGGCGGATGGTCTGCGGTCCGTCGACGCGCACGACACACACGCGCGCATCGCCTTCGCGCACGTAGAACGCGGCACTTTCGCCTGTGGCCGTGGAAAGTTCGCGGAGCACCGGTTCGATGCTCGCAGTCTGGTCATAGGTGGTCTGGTATCGCGCGCCCAGCCATGCAGCGCCTGCGCCCAGTCGCCATGACCCGTCCTGCAGCTGAACCATGTAGCCGGTGGCTGCAATGGTTCGTGCAATGCGCAGGACAGTGGTCTTGTGCAGTCCCGTGCGGCGCGCCAGCTCGCCGAGTCCCAGCGCGGACTCGCTCGCCTTGAACGCATCCAGTATGGCGAAGGCCCGGGACACTGCGATGACGCCGGTGCCGGCCTCGCTTTCACTGCGGCTTTTCTTCATTGTTTCATTCTACGAACCACTGTTGCGTCTGTCAAACCATGTGTCTATAGTCCGGCCAACGTTGCAACCGACCCGGTCCTTGTGACCGTGCACGAACCAGAAAAGGAGCATTGCCGGATGGCCACCAACACCGACGTTTCCCCCGACTTTCGCCGTGATTTCGAGCGCGTGGCGCCCGAGGTCGTGCGCCGCGCAGCGGAGTTTCAGGCCGCAATCCTGGCTGACGTTGCCGGTCGCCGCGGCACGCTGCACGGCCGCATCTCGGCAGTGGCCCCTGACATGAAAGTGGCTGGCCCCGCGCTCACGGTTGAAGTGCGCCCCGGCGACAACCTGATGATCCACGCCGCGATGGCCATCGCCAAACCGGGCGACGTGCTGGTGATTGACGGCAAGGGTGACCAAACCTGCGCCCTGATGGGAGCGATCATGATCAATCAGTGCAAGGCGATCGGCATTGCCGGCGTGGTGATGGATGCCGCCGCGCGCGATATCGACGAACTGCGCCAGCTTGGCCTGCCCGTATTCTCGGTAGGCGCAAACCCCAACGGGCCGACCAAGTTCGTGCCGGGGCGCGTGAACTGGCCGGTTTCCATAGGGGCCATTGCGGTAAACCCGGGCGACCTGATCGTCGGCGATGGCGATGGCGTTGTTGTGATCGAACGCGAGCGCGCGGCTGGGCTGCTGGATCTCGCAGCGAAAAAAGTGCAGGACGAGACGAAGCGCATTGAGGGCATCCGCAAGCGCGAGCAACTGACGCCGGCATGGCTGGAGCCGGCGCTGCGATCCGCCGGTGTGTTGAAGGCAGGACAGTCGCTGTGAAGCCGGTCGTACTTGTCACCGGGGCCGACCTTGCGCCCCAGGCCATTGCACTGCTGAAGGATTTTGATCTGGTGTACGCAGGCAAAACCCCGGATGAGGATGGCGTCGCACGGCTTTGCCGCGAACA
>JBFKCU010000455.1:0-2396 GCA_041620115.1 Burkholderiales bacterium
CAAGACCAACGCCAATTTCCCGCGCAACAGGACGAACCATGGCCTGCCCACGATCCAGGGCATGATCGCGCTGTTTGACGCCGACCGCGGCTACCCGCTGGCGCTGATGGATTCGATCGAGATCACGCGGCTGCGCACCGCAGCGGCTTCCGCGGTCGCAGCGAAGTATCTGGCACGGGAGGATGCACGGACCCTCACCCTGCTGGGATGCGGTGATCAGGCCCTCGCCCAATTGCAGGCCCTGCTGCGCGTGCGGCAACTCGAGCGGGTATTTCTGCATGATGTGAACCCGGAACAGTCACAGCGGCTGTCCCGGCACATCAAAGCCAGCGAATCGGTCGAAGTAGAGATCGTGGCAATGCCGGAACCGGCGATTCGGGACAGCGAGATCTGCGTCACCTGCACACCCGCACGACATCACATCATTGAGAACAACTGGGTTCAGCCCGGGACCTTCATCGCCGCGGTCGGCGCGGACAGCGAGGACAAATGCGAGATCGATCCACAGCTCATGGCCGGCAGCAAAGTGGTCGCCGACATCCGGGCGCAGTGCGCTGCGATCGGCGATCTGCATCACGCCATCGCTGCCGGGTTGATGCAGGCGTCGGATATCCATGCCGAACTGGGCGAAATCGTGGCCGGCCGCAAGCCCGGGCGTACCAGCTCGCGGGAAATCATCGTTTTCGATTCAACCGGAACCGCGCTGCAGGACGTCGCGGCAGCAGCCCGCGTCTACAGCGAAGCCCGGCGGCGCGGCGCCGGCATCACGGTCAACCTGAACGATAGCGGCTGAAGCAGGATGGCCGCCGGGTCGCAAAAAAAAGCGCGGGCCGGAGCCCGCGCCGTCGAACCAAACTGCCGGTCGTTATGCCGACTTGATCGCGTAACCGTAAGCCAGGTTGGTACGATCACCGCCCTCGCGGTCATAGGCCACTTTGGCCTGTGCAAAACGATCATTGACCAGTGACGCGCGGTGCTGCGGCGTCACACCATAAAGCCGCGCGTTGTTTTCGCCGAAAATCGCGCGTTTGACCGGACCGTCTGCCGGGCCCAGCGCCGGAAACCCATATTTTTTCTGCATGTCTTCCGGAATTTCCAGGCGGCGTAATGCTTCGATCTGCCACTGCGGTGCGCCGGTCCATACGGCGTCAGTGCCCCACACCACGTGATCCGCGCCCAGCCCCTTGACCAGCTGGCCCATCATCGCCGCGCACAGGCGCGGCTCGGCCACGGTGCTCTGTGCAAAAATCTGGCCGAGGTCGCCGTAGACGTTCTTGACGCCGTATTTCTCCGGGATCTCGGCGACATCGGTCACCCAGTCCACCCGGCCGGTTTTCTCGAACTGCTCCATGCCGACCTTGTAGGCGCCGCCGGTGAAGCGGAATCCCGAGTGGTAGACAATGAAGTTCAGCTGCGGCCAGTCCTTCGCGGCCTTGCCCACATCGCGCACGTCCGCATACTCGAGCAGGTTCGGAAACTGCTTCGCGGTGGCCGGCGGAAACAGGCCCTTGTGGAAGCAGACGTTGCGCAGGCTCGGCGTCGCCTTCGATGCCTTCACCAGTTTCTCGTAGAACGGATACATCAGCTTTTCATCATCGAGCCGCCACGGGTGGCGCGCGAGCTGCTTGTTGGTGTTGTCGCCGATGGTGTAGCCCTTGAACGAATCGGGTTTGAGAACCTCGAGATCATGGTCGACCTTGTCCATCCAGCCCGGCATGCCCGGCATGACGATCGCGTGCGAGTACATGCGCTTGGTGCCGGCCTCCTTGTTGACCTTGCTCCGCGCATCGTTCTTCATCTCGTTGGTCAGGAACCAGTCCTGCGGCTCTTCCGAGCCCGATCCCGAAATCAGCGCGATCTTGGTGTCGGAATCGAGATAGATTTCCTTGAAGTAGTTGGGAAATTTCAGGTCTTCAATGGTCTGCGGCTTGCCGGCGAGCAGCGGATTCCAGCCGGCCTTGCCCACCGCTTCGCGCTGGCGCACGAAACCCATGATGCGGGTGTCGTCACGCAGAAAATGCGTGTGCATGTCCATGATGAACTGGCCCTTCAGCGCGTTAGCACGCTCGTTCGCCATGTCCGGGGTTGCCGCTTCAGCGCGGCTCACCGCGTACAGCGGGCCATAGGTGTCGTTCATCGCCACGAACGCTGCGGCCATGCCGGCCGCGCTCTTGAAAAAGCGGCGCCGCGTCACGCCCTGCTTTTTCGCCAGTTCATCGCCGATGGCCTTGACGCGCGCCTCGAACTCGCGTTGCTTCTCGGTCTGCGCCGTAGGGAAATACTCGTCGCTGGAAATGCATTGTGCCGGGATCGGCGAGGGAAATATGGTGGATTCGGCAGGTACGACCTGCGCGAGTTCTTCCGGGGTCAGCATGCGAAACTCCTGATAGGGTTTA
>JBFKCU010000456.1:0-2382 GCA_041620115.1 Burkholderiales bacterium
CAAGCGCGTGGTGTTCGGTGCCGTGGCCAACAAGAATGTTGAAGCGCTGCGCGACATCAACGCGCGCGAGTTCCTGGTGCTGGGCGTGCTCGCGGTGCTGGTGCTGGTGATGGGCGTGTGGCCGCAGCCGTTTGCCGAGGTACTGCATACGTCCGTCAATGAACTGCTGGCGCACGTATCCTACAGCAAGCTGCCGGCGCAATAGGCAATGACAGGCGAATGACAGGGAATACAGCGATGCAATACATCACCCCTTTGTGGCCCGCCTATCCCGAGCTGTTCCTGCTCGTGATGGCCTGTGCCATCCTGATCATCGATCTGTTCATCAGCGACGACAACCGCATACTCACCTACGGCCTGACCCAGTTCACGCTGGCGGGCTGCGCGCTGCTGACTTTTTTCACCGGCAACGTCGAGCCCGTCTACACCTTCAGCGGCATGTTCGTCGACGACCTGATGGCCGATACGCTGAAGCTGCTGACCTGCATTGCGGTGATCACCATTCTGATTTATTCCCGCGCTTATACGGCGGCACGCGACATGTTCCGCGGCGAGTTTTTCGCGCTGGCGCTGTTCGCGACGCTGGGCATGATGGTGATGATCTCGGCCAACCACCTGCTGACGCTGTACCTGGGGCTGGAACTGCTGTCGCTGTCGCTGTACGCGATGGTCGCCCTGCAGCGCGATTCGGCGCGCGCCACCGAAGCGGCGATGAAGTATTTCGTGCTGGGTGCGCTGGCCTCGGGCATGCTGCTCTACGGCATGTCGATGCTCTATGGCGCCACCGGCACGCTGGAAATTACCGAGCTCGCGCGCATGTCCGGGGACGGCGTGCGCACGCAGGCGGTGCTGGTGTTTGCGCTGGTGTTCATCGTGGCCGGGCTGGGCTTCAAGCTCGGTGCGGTGCCATTTCACATGTGGGTGCCGGACGTCTACCAGGGGGCGCCGACGGCGGTGACCCTGTTCCTCGGTTCGGCGCCGAAGTTTGCCGCCTTCGCTATTGTCATGCGGCTGCTGGCGCAGGCGCTGGGCGCGGAAGCGCTGGTCGACGAATGGCGGCAGATGCTGATCATCATGGCGGTGCTGTCGCTGGCCATCGGCAACCTGACCGCCATCATGCAGACCAATCTGAAGCGCATGCTCGCGTATTCGACGATTTCGCACATGGGTTTTCTGCTGCTGGGCGTGCTCTCCGGCACCATCGACGGTTACGGCGCCGGCATGTTTTATGTCGTTGTTTATGTGCTGATGACCCTGGGCGCCTTCGGCATCATCCTGCTGCTGACCCGCGGAGGTTTCGAGGCCGAGGACCTGGATGATTACAAGGGCCTCAATCAGCGCAGCCCCTGGTATGCGTTCCTGATGCTGTTGCTGATGTTCTCGATGGCGGGCATTCCGCCGACCGTCGGGTTCTACGCCAAGCTGTCGGTGCTGCAGGCGGTGGTGCAGATCGGCCTGTGGTGGGTGGCCGTTATCGCGGTGATCTTCTCGCTGATCGGCGCGTTCTACTACCTGCGCATCGTCAAGCTGATGTATTTCGATGCGCCGCGGGACGATGCGCCGGTGCGCGCATCGGGTGACGTGCGTGCGGTGCTGTCGGCGAACGGTCTGGCGATGATCGTGCTGGGCATTGCGCCGCAACCGCTGATGGTGATCTGCATCGAAGCCGTTCGCGCTTCGATTTAGCAGGGGCTGCCGGGACCATAGCCACGGCCGGCATGAAATCGCCCCAGTCCGCGGATTTCACCGAAACCCGGCTTTCATCGGAATCCGTGTTCGAAGGCAAACTGCTGCACGTCAAGCGCGATACCGTGCGCCTGCCGGACGGCGCCCAATCCGTCCGTGAATATGTGTGTCATCCGGGTGCTGCGATGATCATCGCCCAGCCGGATCCCGACACCATCGTGCTCGAGCGGCAGTTCCGCTATCCGCTGGGCCGCCATTTCATCGAGTTGCCCGCCGGCAAGATTGATGCCGGCGAAACTGCGCTGGCGACCGCGCAGCGCGAACTGCGCGAGGAGTGCGGCTACATGGCGACCGACTGGCGGCATCTGACGACTCTGCACCCGTGCATCGGCTATGCCGACGAGCATATCGAGCTGTTCCTGGCGCGCGGCCTGACGCGGGTCGATCGCGCGCTGGATGACGGCGAATTCCTGGAAGTCCTGGCGGTGCCGCTGGTGCAGGCTCTGGCCTGGGTGCGCAACGGCACCATCACTGAAGCCAAGGCCGTGACCGGCTTGCTGTGGGCCGATAAAATCCGCAAGGGCGAGTGGTAAACGCGCGGCGGGCGGATCAAGGGGTCCGCGGCAAAGCCGAACAGGGCCGGGTTGCCCGGTTCAGGCGCGTGATTTGGCTTTCCGCAGTTGCGGCAGCTTTGCG
>JBFKCU010000457.1:0-2380 GCA_041620115.1 Burkholderiales bacterium
ACAACGCACATCGAGCAGCGCAATTTCGGCGCGCTTGCGCAGAGCCGACACGTCCACGCCGGGCGTGACCGCAAAAAGGATATGCCGGACATGGACACGTTCACCGGTACGGTATTGCGCCTCGTGGGCTGCGTAGTGACGACGACAATCCTCGTCGGACGGCTCGGGTATTGCCAGATTCCGCTCCAGCAGGCACTCAATGGCGGCAGCAGCGGCTTCGCTGATTACGCCATCCGCGGACGGCATATCGGTCGCCGCCAGCAAACCCGCGGACTGCGCCGCCTGGCGCAGCAGTTCGGTACAGGCGCGCTGGCGCAATTCATTCTCAGTCAGCTTTTCGTCATGCGTATTGAGGGCAACGCCGTTAACGCGGGCGACGGGATCTGCAACAGCTTGATCTGCAATCATCATGCTCGGCTCCGTTCAGGCGCCGGCGCCGGGCTGGCGCGGCTGGTTATGACCGGCGGGCAGATTGAGCCGGCGGCTGCGCACGACCTGGCGCGGCCGGAACAAATAGAACAGCGTTGCGAACCCGCTCCACACATGCACCAGTCTGCTGAATGGAAACAGCAGGAAGATGGTCATGCCCAGCACCAGGTGCACCTTGTACGGCCACGCCAGCGGGATCAGTGCCGCCGCGTCGCCGACACGGAAAGTGAATACCCGTTGCGCCCAGTCGGAGAGCACCAGCATCACGCTGCCATCCGCATGAGACAACGAGTACGGCAGGGTAATCAGGCCCAGGACCAGTTGCACCCACAGGATGATCAGGATCGCGAGGTCGGTGCGATGGCTGGTCAGACGGATGCGCGGATCAAAGATGCGGCGGTAGATCAGCAGGCTCAGGCCGATAAAGCAGACAAATCCGGCGATACCGCCCGCGACGATGGCCACCAGTTGCTTGTTGGCCGGACTGATGAAGGGCTCATACATCCAGTGTGGCGTGAGCAGCCCGACGAAATGGCCGAAGAACAGGAACAGGATACCGACGTGGAACATGTTGCTGCCCCAGCGCAGGACACCCGTGCGCAACAGCTGCGACGAGTCGCTTTTCCAGGTGTATTGATCCCGGTCATATCGCGCCAGGCTGCCCATCAGGAAAACCACCATGCAGATGTACGGATAGGCGCTGAACAGGAAAGTGTGAAGGTAGGTTTCAAAGGCGTTCATAGGGCCGCTCCTGTATTGGCATTCTTGCGGACAAAGTGTATGGGTTGTGCCTCACCGGGTTTCGCCTGCCCCTTGACCGAGCAGCCGTCAAACGCCGGTGGCTCGGCCCAGGTGTCATCAAGCGGCTGCTCCGCAGCAAGCTTGACCGCGTGCGCTTTCTCGCCGGCCAGTTCAAGCAGGGCACCGAGCACGCTCGCGTACGGGCTGTCCTGCCGCTGCAACGCGGTAAACAGGGCGTTGAAGATATGCGCCATTTCACCCAGAAAGGCGCGTGCCTCGCGCGGCGGCTGTGTCGAAACAAACTCGAGTACGGCGGGAAGATAGTCCGGCAACTCGCCCGGCGCCAGATACAAACCCGCTTTTTCGTAAGTCTGCGCAAGGTCAATCATCGCCGGACCGCGATCACGCGAATCGCCGTGCACATGTTCGAACAGGTGCAGCGACGTGGCGCGGCCGCGGTCGAAGATTTGCACATAAGCAGCCTCCACCTCCAGGGGCGCGCCCCCCGCCAGCCCGTCAATCAGTGTTTCGAGCTCCGACACTCGCGCTACCGACAGCGCAGCTTCGGAACGCAGGATCTGACGCATCTCCGGCAGATAACCCCGCATCCCGGAGTCGGGATAACCGAGCAGGGCCGCCAGCACGCGCAGGGTTCCGGGTGCTGCTGTCAATTTTGCATAACCGAGCATGATCAGACCTCCAGCTTGATGGGAATGGTGCGCTTCTTCTCACTGCCGAACAGGCTGGTCTCGCTGACACCCTCGGAGCAGCCGTTGCCGAACGAGAAGCCGCAGCCGCCACGCACGTTGAATGTGTTTTCGGCGTACTCGCGATGGGTACTCGGAATCACGAAACGATCCTCGTAATTCGCAATTGCCATGATGCGGTACATCTCCTCCACCTCGTCCTGCGTGATTCCGACCTGCTCGAGCACCTTCGTGTTGACGCGCTGATCAACATGCTTCTCGCGCTGGTATGCGCGCATGGCCAGCATGCGTTCCAGTGCCCGCACCACCGGCACGGTATCCCCGGCGGTCAGCAGGTTGGCCAGGTACTTGACGGGTATGCGCAACTGATTGACGTCGGGAATTTCCCCGTTGGCGCCCACATGTCCGGCATTGGCTGCCGCACTGATCGGCGACAGCGGCGGCACATACCAGACCATCGGCAATGTGCGGTACTCGGGGTGCAGCGGCAAAGCCACTTTCCA
>JBFKCU010000458.1:0-2377 GCA_041620115.1 Burkholderiales bacterium
GACAGTCGCTGTGAAGCCGGTCGTACTTGTCACCGGGGCCGACCTTGCGCCCCAGGCCATTGCACTGCTGAAGGATTTTGATCTGGTGTACGCAGGCAAAACCCCGGATGAGGATGGCGTCGCACGGCTTTGCCGCGAACATCGGCCGGTTGCGCTCATCGTGCGCTATGGCAAGGTGAGCGCGCGCATCATGGACGAAGCGCCGCAGCTCAAGGTGATTGCCAAGCATGGTGTGGGCATCGATGCAATCGACGTGAACGCCGCCGCGCAACGCCGCATCGCGGTAAAACCGGCGACCGGGGCCAACGCCGCAGCAGTGGCCGAGCATACGTGGGCACTCATACTCGCCTGCGCCAAGTCGGTGACCCATCTGAACCACCGCATGCAGGAAGGGCACTGGGACAAGGCAACGCACAAGAGCGTCGAGCTTGCGGGCCGCACGCTGGGCCTCGTCGGCCTGGGCGCGATCGGTGAGCGCGTCGCACAGGTCGGAATCGCTTTCGGCATGACTGTCGTGGCCTATGATCCGTACCGAGAGGTCGCGCCGGCCGGCGTCAGGCTGTGCAGACTGGATGAGGTGGTGGGTGAGGCAGACGTGGTGTCGCTGCATTGCCCGCTGACGCCGGAAAGCCGCAACCTGTTCGGGCGCGACATGTTCTCGCGCATGCGCGACGGCGCCATCATCGTCAACACCGCGCGCGGCGGACTCATCGACGAGAACGCCCTGATCGAGGCGCTGCAGGCTGGAAAGCTGCGCGCCGCGGGCCTCGACTGCTTTGCGCAGGAACCGGTAACCGCTCCGCAGCCGCTGGGCGCCCTGCAAAACGTGATTTGCACGCCGCACATCGGCGGCGTGACCGCGGATGCCTACGTCAACATGGGCACCGCTGCAGCACGCAACATTCTGACGGTACTTAGCAGCGAGCCGCACCATTGAAGGTGCGACACCGGGCGCGTCAATTTTCCCGCCGCTGGTTTTCTTGATTCATTACAACAGGAGGAAAGTCCATGAAATCCCTGATACTCGGCATGATCCAGGCGGCCCTGGTCGTCAGCACCGCATGGTCCGGCGCCGCACTGGCGCAGGGCGGTTATCCCGACAAGCCTATTCGCTTCATTGTTCCGTATCCGCCGGGCGGTGGCACGGATATCGTGTCGCGCCTGATCACGACCAAACTGTCGGATCGGCTCGGCGTTCAGATCATCGTTGATAACCGCGGCGGCGCCGGCGGCACCATCGGCATCGGCATGGCCGCCAAAGGCAGCGCTGACGGCTATACGCTGGTGATGGGGCAGACGAGTAACCTGTCGATCGGGCCCGCGCTCTACGACAAGCTTCCGTATGACGCCCTGAAGGATTTTGCGCCGATCAGCCTCGTGGACATTGCGCCGCTCGCCGTCAGCGTCTCGAGCAAGTCCCCTCACAAGTCGGTCAGTGAACTGATTGCCGCTTCAAAAGCGAAGCCGGACGGGCTGACCTTCGCGTCTCCGGGCAACGGCACGGTCGCCCACCTGACCGGTGAGCTTCTGAAGGGTGCAACGAAGATGAACTTCGTGCACGTCCCGTACAAAGGGGCGGCACAGGCCATTCCGGACCTGATCGCAGGGCGCGCCGATTTTTACATCTCCTCGCTCGAGAGCGCCAAGCCGCACATGCAGGCAGGAACGATCCGGGTGATCGCGATCACGGCTCAGAAACGGGCTCCCGATGCACCGGAAATCCAGACGATTGCCGAAGCGGGATACAAAGGGTTTGAGGCCGTGACGTGGTGGGGCGTGCTGGCCCCAGCGGGAACGCCGGCTGCAATTGTGAAGCGGCTGAGCGATGAAATCGCGGCCATCCTGAAGTTGCCCGAGATCAGCAAACGTCTCGGGGGCGACAGCGTGCCGACCGGACCCGCGGAATTCGACAAGCTGTTGAAGAGTGACCACGCGAAGTGGGCGCGGATCGTCAAGGAATCCGGAGTCAAGGTGAACTGACCCGGATGCCGTCGGATCCCGGCGGAGCAGTAGAAAAAACGGGGCAGGTTCGTGGGGAAGCAAACCCGCAACCGGCCCCGTTTGTTTTTGCAGTGTCTCGCGGCGCAAGAAACCGGTATGGTAGGGCCTGGTTTCGGGGAACGAGTGGTTCATGAAACTCCGTCAGTAAACCCGATGGGCGACGGCCCCGCCACCCAGCACGTTCTGCACGTTGTCCCACGCCGCCTTGAACAGGAAGGCCGCTGACTGGCGGGTGACGCCGGCCACATGCGGCGTCAGCAGCAGTCGCGCTGCGGCCTCGCCCTTGAGTTGCAGCAGCGGGTTGTCCGGCGTGGCCGGTTCGATGCTGTAGACATCGACAGCGGCGCCGGCGATGCGGTGTTCGTTCAGCGCCTGC
>JBFKCU010000459.1:0-2372 GCA_041620115.1 Burkholderiales bacterium
CGTCCGCGGTCGACAGCTCGACGGTGTCGGCTTCGGTGACGAGGTAGCCGATGGTCAGCACCAGACCGCTGGAATCGATGACCACGCCCGTGCCTTCCCGCTGCGGTCCGAGGGTGCGCGCGCTACGTGCGTCCGGCACGGCCTTGACCGTCAGCTTGACCACCGAGAACTGATCGACGGTCATCTCGCGATCCGGCGCAGCGGCAAGCGCAGCGCCAGACCCTATGCCAAACGCAACGATCAATACGGCTGCCATGCGCCGCAGGTTCCGCACTAGTTTGCAGGATGTGTCCATCACGTATCTCCAGTTGATGCCGCTGCAGCGCATCCCGCCCCGCAGCGCCTGATCCCGGTTCATTGCACCCATCCTACGACGAATGTGGCGCGCACAAAAGGGGCGGTATGCGTTTAACGCTACAATGCCCCTCTTTCGAACACCTGTAGAGGACAAACGGCATGGAACTCGGACTCAAAGGCAAAGTAGCCATCGTCACCGGAGGCACCGAAGGCATCGGCAAGGCGACGGCCCTGACCCTCGCCCGCGAGGGCGCCAAAGTGGCCATCTGCGCGCGGCGCCAGCCGTTGTTGGATGCGGTTGCCGCGGAGATCACCAAGGCGGGTGGTGAATGTCTGGCGGTATCCGCGGACATGAGCAAAGCGTCTGACTGCGAGCGCTTCATCAATGCAGTCGTCAAGAAATTCGGCGGCATCGACATCCTGCTCAATAATGCGGGCACGTCGAAACGCGGCAACTTCCTCGATCTCTCGGATGACGAGTGGGCAGCCGACCTGGAGCTGAAGGTTTTCGGTGCCGTGCGGTGCAGCCGGCTGGCCATTCCGCACATGAAAAAACGTGGCGGCGGCCGCATCATCAATATCACCATTTCCAGCGCCAAACAGCCGGGCGCAGGCTCATATCCGACCTCCGTATCGCGTGCCGCAGGACTGGCGATCACCAAAGCGCTGTCGAAGGAATTCGCCGCTGACAATATCCTCGTCAACACCATCTGCATCGGCAAGATCAAGTCCGGCCAGCATGAACGCCGCTATACCAAAGACGGGATCAGCGCCGACGAGTATTACGGCAAGATGGCCAAAGACATACCGCTGAAGCGCGCCGGCGAAGCGCAGGAAGTCGCCAACGTGATCACATTCCTGGCATCTGACGCCGCCAGCTATGTAACCGGCACCAGTATCAACCTCGACGGCGGCATCTCGGGCGTTTTATGAAATTACAATAAAAACAATAGGTTATATTGATTTCCTGGCGCAACACCAAGACGCAGTCATGCCCTCAGCGCGCGCAAACGCAACGGGCGCCAGGGTCTCAAGGACAGAAAGGTGACTGCTTCGATGGTGCTGGCGAGACGAATCGAACGTCCGACCTACTGATTACGAATCAGTTGCTCTACCAACTGAGCTACGCCAGCCCGGGGGAGGCCGCATTTTACAGCAAACCCCGCAGTCAGCGCGCGCGAATGCGAACGATAATGTCCACGCCTTCTGTCACCATGCCCGGCGGCAGTTCGGGCAATCCGTTGACCGCGAGCGCATCAGCCCCGATGTCGGTGATTTCGCCGGTATCGACGTTATAGAGGTGATGGTGGGGCTGCGTGTTCGGGTCATAAAACACGCGCTTCGGATCAACGATGACTTCGCGGATCAGGCCGCGATCGCGAAACAGGTTCAGGGTGTTGTAGACCGTGGCCTTGGACGTTTCGGCATGTTGTGCGTTGACCAGCGCGAGAATCTGGTCCGCCGCCAGATGCTCCCCGCGCCCAAAAAGCACATGGGCAATTTCCAGGCGCTGATGGGTGGGACTGATGGCATGCTGCCGCAACAAGGCGATCAGCGCATCCCGAGTGTAAGACATTGCTTTCATTGGGCTTTATTCTAGACCAGCATCTAGACGTTGTCTAATCACAGATCACCGGGCGGTAAGTAACACGATCGACTGCGCCGAATTCCACAATGCTGATCGGTGTTTCGCCCCGCCGGCGTGGCAGGCGCAGATTACTGGCTGGCAAGCACCTGTCGTCGCCACCGCCCCCTTACTGTGATGCCCAACGCGCTCGACACACCAGCGTCGCAAAAAAAAGGCGGGTGACCACTGACCCGCCGGAATATTTCAGTGCCTCTCGCTTATTTGTCGCCGTGGGTGTACCAATAGGTGCGGGACCGTTTTTGCGTAATTGTCGGTTTTACCTTCTGCGATCCAATCGGCGAACTCGCGCCACCTGAGCGGCTGATGCCGCCGATCATGATTGATACCGGTTGTCCACCGATCGGCACGACCCCGGTTACCGGCGAGGGCGGCAGGCCGCCGCCGGTGAAGATATTGGAGCGGCTGCCACCGCACAGCGCTTCGGTAC
>JBFKCU010000460.1:0-2364 GCA_041620115.1 Burkholderiales bacterium
CGCGGCGGCTCACCTACGCTGACATCACCTTCATAGGTGTACAGAAACGCATTGTGACCGGCCGGCAGCGCGTGCTGGAATGCCTGTCGCGGCATCAGCTCCACATCGAGGAACAGCGGCTCGGTGCTGAGTCCCTGCATCGGCCCCGGGGTCGTCTGTCCATTGATGTCGACCGTGCCGGCAATGACCTTCGCGCGGCCGCCGCCCGCCAGCGCCACCACCGGAACATCCGCCGCCGGGATGTCACGATACCCTGCCGGCTTCATTTTTTCGCGCGACGGCAGATTGATCCACAACTGAAAACCGCGCATGCGCCCCTCCAGCTGCTGCGGCATCTCGGAATGAATGATGCCGCGGCCCGCGGTCATCCATTGCACGTCGCCGCCTCTGAGGTCGCCGCGATTGCCCAGGTGGTCCTGGTGCAGCATGTGGCCGTCGAGCATGTAGGTCACGGTTTCGAAACCGCGGTGCGGATGATCGGGAAAGCCGGCGATGTAATCGTCCGGATTTTCGGTACCGAATTCATCCAGCATCAGGAACGGATCCAGCCGCGCGGCCTCGGACTGGCCGATGCTGCGATGAAGTTTTACGCCGGCGCCATCAGACGTGGCCACGGCGCGGATCACCTGTTGCAGAGTACGCGGCGCCATTGCAATAAATAATCAATAAAATCAATCAGTTAAAATCATACCGCTCAAAACAGCGAACGCACGATGCCGCCATCGACACGTTGCGCCGCGCCGTTCACCGCCGACGCGCGTGCGGAACACAGAAACACCACCTGCGCCGCCACCTCCTCCGGCGTCGCCCAGCGCTGCAGCAGCGAAGTGCGGCCCGGGCCGTCAAAATACGCGGTGCGCATCTCATCCACGCTCTTGTCCTGCTCAGGTCCGATCTTGCCCAGAAAAGTTTCCACGCCCTCGGACCAGGTGGGTGCGACCAGTACGCTGTTGACCGTGACGGCGGTGCCGCGCGTCGATTCCGCCAGGCCGCGCGCCAGCGACACCTGCGCGGTCTTGGTCATCGCGTAATGCAGCATGTCGGGGTTGGGCTTGACGCTCTGCTCGCTGGCGATGAACACCACCCGCCCCCAGTTGCGCTTGATCATGCCGTCGAACAGGCCGCGCGTCAGCCGCACGCCGCTCATCACGTTGAGCTCGAACATGGCCAGCCAGTCGGCATCGGAAATGTCCGTGAACGGTTTCACCTCGAAATAACCGACATTGTTGACGAGGATGTCGACCGGCCCGATGCGTGCGGCGGCGTCCAGCACCTGCTGCGCACCGGCGGCCGTGGCCAGGTCCGCGGACACGCCATGCACTTCGCCTCGCGCCGACAATGCTTTCACCGTGGCTTCGACCGTGCGCGCGTTACGCCCGTTGACGATCACCCGCGCCCCTTCATCAAGCAGCGCCTCGGCAATCGCCCGGCCGATGCCCTGGGTCGACCCCGTTACCAGTGCCAGCTTTTTGTTCAGTCCGAAATCCATTTGCGCTCCCCTGATCACGGGCTTCTCGCCCCTGTCGGGGTTTTACCATGCTTTCACGGCACCATGCGGCGCCAAAAAAAACGGGCTGCAATGCAGCCCGCTGTCATGACATGCCCGGAGATCACATCCGGCCGAGGTCGTCGATCGCGTCCACCACCATCGCCGTGCCGATGGCAATCAGCAGGATGTCCGAGGCCACGCGTATGTACTTGTGACCGGCCGGTGGCGTGCCCAGCTGCACCACCAGTTTCGGCGGCAGGTCGTAATACACGATGTCGCGCGGCAGTGGCCGGCCCTTGTGCCATTTTTTCGCCTGCCCCGGCGGCATGCAACCGTTGTTCTTCTTCGCCAGTCCCGGCGGACAGTGTCCGGCACGATGCTCCTGGACATAATAATCGCGGACCAGAACGTGATGACGTTCGCCGAAATGACGCTTACCCTGGTCACCCTGTCGATCACGACGGTCATCGTCGCGATCACGCTGCTTGCCGCCACCGCGCTCGTCACGGTTTTCCTGCTTCTTGCCGCCACCCGCCCAGGACGGCTTGTCGGCCAGCGCCGGGCCAGCCGCCAGCGCACCCACGACCATCAATGCTGCGGCGCGGCTTATCCAATTCATTTTTATTCGCATCGCGATATCCTTTCGTTGTCGGGCACGAAACGCATCAACCGCCAAACCGGCAGGCCATGCCGTCCATGCACCAGACGCAGCATAAGGCCATGTTGCGCCCGTTACCGTGCTGTTCCGCACAGTGTGGCCGTAACAAATTGTAAGTGTGCAGGTTCCATCGCCCCGGGGTCAACGTCCCTTGAACACGGGCTGGCGTTTTTCCATGAACGCGCGGCGCCCTTCGACAAAATCCTCGCTCGCGCCA
>JBFKCU010000461.1:0-2344 GCA_041620115.1 Burkholderiales bacterium
GGACCTGACCAAGGACCCGCTGGGCAAGGACAAGGATGGCAAACCGGTCTATCTGAAAGACCTGTGGCCCACCGATGCCGACGTCGCGGCGCTGCTCAAGTTCGCCGCCAATCCGGACCACTTCCGCCGCGAATACGGCGACCTGTCGGGCAACAAGAAGCTGTGGGAAGCCATACCCACGATCAAGGGCGCGGTATACGAATGGGACGACAAGTCCACCTTCATCAAGGAGCCGCCGTTCTTCGAAGGCGTCACCCGGGAACTCGACAAGATCGAAGACATCAAGGGGGCCCGTGCGCTGGCCATCCTCGGCGACTCGATCACCACCGACCACATCAGCCCATCGACCAAGATCAAGCCGGGCACGCCGGCCGGCAAATGGCTGGAACCATTCAAGGATCACCCGCCGGCGGAATGGGGACACTTCGGCGTGCGCCGCTGCAACCATGAATTGATGATCCGCGGCACCTTTGCCAACGTGCGCCTGCGCAACCAGCTCGCGCCCGGCACCGAGGGTCCGGTCACCAAGCACCAGCCCGACGGCGAACAGATGACCATATTCGATGCCTCCGAAAAATACCGCGCGGAGAAAACGCCGCTGGTGATTTTCGGTGGCGACGACTTCGGCATGGGTTCATCGCGTGACTGGGCTGCCAAGGGCATCATGCTGCTCGGTGTGCGTGCGGTCATCGTCAAAAGTTTCGAGCGCATCCATCGCGCCAACCTGATCGGCATGGGCGTGCTTCCCCTGCAGTTCAAGCCGGGCACAGACGTAAAATCGCTCAAGATCGACGGCACCGAAACCTTCAGCATCGAGGGCATCAACGGCGGCAACGTCAAGCCGTTGCAGGACGTGACGATGGTCATTACCCGCGCCGACGGCAGTACCGAGAAAGTACCGCTCACACTGCGCATCGACACCGGCATCGAGGTCGATTACCTGAAGCACGGCGGCATTCTGCCGTACGTTTTGCGCGAATTGCTCGCGGCGGCATAAACCGGCCTCATCGCGCGCAAAACATACGGCTTTGCCGGGATGTACGGCGCGCAGTCAAGCTGCGCTCGTCTTGCGGGAGTTGCTGGCAGCCGCTTAGTCAGTCACCGCGCAAGAACAAAAAAACCGGGATGAAAAACATCCCGGTTTTTTTATGTCTGCCGCTACTGCAGCCGCGTAACCTGGATGAAGGCCGAAGGCCGCAATCCGGGGCAGCCCGGCCACCAGAAAAACTCAGTGCATGAACTCGCGCAGGTATTTCTTGTAATCCTCGCCGAACACCAGTGCGTCCATTTCCTTGGCCGACGCGACCTTGTCCTTCAGATCCGCGGCAGCCCCGCCGCCGTGGAAATGCGCATAGACCTCGCGCAGTGCCTTCACCGCCGCCGCCACCGGCTGGTGCCCCTGCAGCAGCACGCGGCCCCCCGCCTTGGCGAATTCCTCACGGGTCGCCGTCGTCTTGCCCGGACCGATGATGACCGGCAGTCTTGACGCATCCCGCACCGCTTTCACCTGCTCCGCGGTTTCCACGCCGATGATGAATATGCAATCGACACCCGTCGCGGCATAGGCCTTGACTCGCGCCACGGTCTTCTCGGTGCCTTCGACTTTCAACGCTGCGGTGCGGCCCGCGATCACCGTGGACGGATCGCGCCGCGCCGCAACCGCGGCCTTCAGCTTGCCGGTCATCTCCTCCACCGAAATCAACTCATCCGTGCCTTCGGGCTGGCCGAAGCGAATCGGCAATGACGTGTCCTCGATGCTCATCGCCGAAACACCGGCATGCTCCAGTTCCTGCACGGTGCGCATCACGTTCAGCGCATTGCCGTAACCGTGATCGGCATCCACCAGCAGGCTCAGGTCGCTGACGCGCATGATGCGCCGCACCTGGTCGGCGAAATCGGTCAGCGTCAGCAGGATCAGATCCGGCGCCGCCAGCGTCGTATTGGACGACACCGAACCCGCGAGGATGCCCATTTTGTAACCCACGCTCTCCGCGACCCGCGCGGACAGCGCGTCATAAACACTCGCCGGTGACAGGCACTCACTGCCGCTGAGGATGGCACGGAAACGCTTGCGTTGTTCGGTGTGGCGCAGATGACTCAAGGGTATTCTCCTGGGATAGGTCGGGCAGCGATGGCGGAATTCGCGAGGCCGCAACGTTAACAGCATGCGCGCGTGCAGTAAATATCCGGATGCCCTCCAGTCACTATATGGTCATCAGGCCGCCACTTCAGACTACTGACTGATGCGCGGCTGCCCCGAGCTTAAACACCTCGTCCACCTGCAGATTGCGCGGCAGGTGGTGCGCGATGAACAGCAGGGTCACCTTGCCTTTCAGCTGGTTGA
>JBFKCU010000462.1:0-2343 GCA_041620115.1 Burkholderiales bacterium
ACCGTAATCAGCCGCCGCACGGCACGGCGGAAATTGGAACCATCAGTCGCCAGTACCGCGGCATTGATCGCTCCGGCGGAGGTGCCGCAGATGATCGGGAACGGATTGCGCACGCTCCTGGGCAGCATTTCATACAAGGCGCGCATGACGCCCACCTGGTAGGCCGCACGGGCACCGCCCCCGGTCATGATCAGGCCGACGGTCGGAGGTCGCGGTGCGGTGGTATTGGTCATGGCAGTGCGTCTTTTTCAGCGGCGCGCGTCAGGTTCACGATTGATCAATTGCAGCCGAAACCAGTTCGGGATCGAGCAGGTCGACCACCGCCTGCGGCGGAATGCCAACGAGAAAGCCGCGGCTGCCGCCGTTGATGTAGATTCGCGGCAGGTCGAGCACAGTCTGTTGCAGATAAACCGGCATTTTTTTCCGGGTGCCAAAAGGCGAAGTGCCGCCGACGCGGTAGCCGGTGTGGCGCTCCGCCACTTCGGGCGGGCAGGGCTCAATGCGCTTGACGCCGATAATACGCGCCAGCGACTTGGTCGACACTTCGCGGTCACCATGCATCAGCACCACGCAGGGGCGCGCCGCTTCGTCCTGCATGATCAAGGTCTTGACCACGGCGTGCTCGTCCACACCCAGTTCGCGCGCGGATACGGCGGTGCCGCCGCGCGCCTCGTATTCGTAGAAATGCGGCGTGAACGCGACGCCTGCCGCGCGCAGCGCCAGCACGGCCGGTGACGACGGCATGCGCGGCGCACTCATGGTTCGCGGAACATCCGGCACAGGCTGTAGAGCATGCCGGCGGTGGCACCCCAGATATAACGGCCTTCCCAGGGGATGGCGAGGTAATGGCGGTGGCGCCCGCGAAAATGGTACTCGCGACGCTGGTAGTTCGCAGGGTCGAGGAAATGCGACAACGGCGCCTCAAAAACATCCGCCACCTCGAAGGTGTCCGGTGCGACATCGAACGGCGGCTCGATCCAGCCGACGACCGGCGTGATGCGGAAGCCGGACGGGATTTCATAATTGGGCAGACGACCGAGCAGTGTCACGCGGTCGATCGCGAGTCCGACCTCTTCCTCGAATTCACGCAAGGCCGTGGCTTCGCGACTGACGTCACCCGGATCCACGCGTCCGCCGGGAAAGCTCACCTGGCTGCCGTGGTCGCGCAGGTGTTCGGTGCGCTGCGTCAGCAGCACCTGCACGCCCGTGTCCCGGTTGACCAGCGGCACCAGCACCGCCGCTTCCGTGACGCGCACGCCCTCCTTCAGCGCGATGGTGTGCAGATCGTCATGCTCATGTTCCGGCGCCGGCTGCCGGAGCCGTTCGCCTATCCATTCGCGCGACAAGGGGAATACCCGCGGCAGGTCCGGTGTTAAGGAAGTGTTGATCACGGCAATACGCGCCACCTGAATATTGTTAGTAGTTGATTTAAAAGAAAATCTTACCTTTCGCCGGCGCCCCTGTCACGCCGGGCGGCAGGATGGAGGCCGGAAAGCGATCATTGCAGTCCCGGACACGGCGATCCGGCATACACTGGCAGGCGGTTTCCCCCAAACCTTTTATGGAGAACACCATGAAACTCACCACCATCATACTGGCAGCCACCGTGGCGCTGGCCAGCAGCACGGCATTTGCCAGCAGCTGCCCGAAACACATGAAAGCGATCGACGCCGCGCTGCCCACGGCCAAGCTCGACGCCGCAAAAATGGCAGAAGTGAAGAAACTGCGCGCCGATGGCGAAGCCTTCCACAAGGCCGGCAAGCACGGCGAATCGATGGAAGCGCTGGGCAAGGCCGAGAAACTGCTCGGCATCTGAGCATCAACGACCGGCAAAAAATCCCCGCCACGCAGGCGGGGATTTTTTTCGTGCGACGGCGGCTCAACCGCGAATCAATTAACCGATCTCCACCGGCACGAACAGCCGCGCCTCGTCGCGCTTGATCAGCAGCGCCACGTGCTTGCTGCCCTTGACCGTGAGCTTGCGCAGCTCGTCGACGCTTTTCACCGGCTTGCCGTTGACGGCCAGCACCACGTCACCGGGCCGAAGACCGGCCTGCGCCGCGGGACCGCTGACCTCCTCGACCAGCACGCCGCCGTCGATCTGCAACTGGCGCAGCTCGTCCTTGCCCAGCGGACGCACCGCGAGGCCGAGGCGGCCGCTGTCTTCACCCGCGCCGCTCACCGCCACTTTCACCGGCGATTTCGCCTCACCCAGCGACACCTGCACCTCGCGCGATGACCCGTTGCGCCAGATGCCCAGCGTGGTCTTCGTGCCCGGCTGCAGTTCGGCGACGCGCGACGAGAGGTCGATCGACCGCGCAATCTTCTGGCCGTTGATCGACA
>JBFKCU010000463.1:0-2339 GCA_041620115.1 Burkholderiales bacterium
CACAGTGGCGCTGAACCTGCGCAGCGTGTTCCTGATCTGCAAGATGGCGATCCCGCACCTGAAAAAATCGAACGCGGGACGCATCATCAATGTCGCATCGATTTCCGGTCGCACCGTGCACGCAACGTCGTCGCCGGCCTATGGCGCCGCCAAGGCGGGCGTCATCCAGTTGACCCGTTTCCTCGCCCATCAGCTGGGGCCGGATCAAATCACCGCGAATGCGATCGCGCCGATCACCACGCTGACGCCACGCGTCGCCGCGCTGCGCACCGAAGCCGACATCGAGCGCATCGCATCACAGGTGCCGCTGCGGCGGCTGGCCGTGCCTGAGGACCACGCGCAGGCCATGCTGTTTCTGGCCTCGGATGCCGCCGCCTATATCAATGGCATCGTGCTCGACGTCAACGGCGGGCGCATCATGATGTAAGCATTACGAGAACGTAATGTCAGCAAAATGAGAACGCGCCGGCGTCGATGCACGACGCCGCAACCCCCGCATTAGAGAATTATGAAATACAATCTCCGTTACCATGACGCCCCCGCGGCTGACATTCAACCCGGAGAATTCGCCGACGTTGAAAGCGCTCGTCCATGATCTGGGTGTTGCAATTCCGGGTACCTCGGAGCCATCAGCAGAAGCAATCACCGCGGCACTGAACCGGGCCACAGCCGTCCACGGATGGCTGCCCGGTGACCGACGCCGCGCCAATTACGACCGTTACGCCCGGCATCTGATTCATGCCGATCCGCAGGGACGATTTTCGCTGCTGGCCATCTCCTGGGCGCCGGGACAGGCCAGTCCGATCCATGCCCATCGCACGTGGTCCGGGGTCGCCGTGTACCAGGGCACGCTGACCGAAACTTTTTACGACCTGCCCAAAGGCAGGAATGCGCCGGTGGCTGCAACGCACCAGCCGCGGGATGCCGGCTCGAGCCGTTATTACCCCGCGGACCAGAGCCTGCATCAGATGACCAACCGCAGTTCGAAGACCGCCGTTTCGCTGCACGTCTACGGCGTCGGCGCCAGTCTGATCTCCACCGGGATCAACCTGATATTCGGCAACCGCCCCGCGTAAAGCGGCGCGGGGCGCCGATGCGCGCCGCTCAGCGGCCGAACAGGCCTTTCAACGCCTTGATACCCTCCTGAACCGGATCAATCGCCGGGGCGCTCTGCTGCCCGCTGTCCGGCGTCGCGCCACCCTCTGCACCGCGGCCGCGGGCCCGCGGCACGTCACCCCCCGTGCCCTCTTCATCCAGCATCGCGGCTGCGGTGGACTTCAGCCGCACCTTCACCGCCCAGTCGGGATTCCACGCGATTTTCGGATCCTGCGGTCGCGGCGGGTGTGCGAAATTGGCTTCTTCGCCGTAGGCGATGAAGCGCACGAATGACGACGGCGCAGCGGCGACAAACTGCGCCGGCACCACGCATTCCGTGGTGGCCGTCGGCAGCACCACTTTTTCACGCACCAGGCGCGCGACCTCCGACGGCGGCAGCCAGTTCAGCAGCAGTTCGCCAAATTCGCGGTGGTTGCTCGAACTCCAGAATACGATGTCATCGCTGCCATCCTTGCTGCCCATCGCTGTGGCGAAATAACCGTGGGCGTTGGCAATGCCGTTCCACGAGAGGTGCATGCCGCCACCGCCACTCTTGCGCATGGCCAGTTTCACCGGTTCCATGAACTCATACTTCTCCGACAAGGAAAAGCGGATCTCCGGCGTGTAGTTGCCCTTGACCGCGTGCTCACCCTGCAGGCTGGCGTCACCGGGCACCCGCGTGCTGTCTCGCTGGTTCGGCCAGTCACCATAGGTGCGGTTGCGCCCCGGCGCCGGGCCGCGCGGCACGTTGACCCGCCGGTTGAACAATCCCTGCGGCATCTGGCCCTGGGCGATCTTGGCGAAATCCACGACATACGGCTGTCCGGAACCGGCCTGCTCGCCGCAGCCCCAGAACAGCAGCAGCCGGCCGCGCGGTTTTTCGAAATTGTCCGGCATGCCGTCTTCGCGCGGCTCGGGGCGGCGCTGCTGCGGCGCTTCCAGCGGCAGGGTGGCGCCCATCCTGAGCGCGGATGGATTCTGATGTGCCGCCGCCGGTGTGCCTTCGGCATTGCGCTGCGAGCCCAGTTCCAGTCGCATGGAGCGGCTGGGTCCGCCGTCCATGCCGCCCCCCAGCATCATCCGGCCGACGTCCATGGCGGACATGCCGCCTCCGCCACCGCCCATACCACCCATCGGCATCCCGGACGCGGTATCAATGCTCATCCAGTAAACGGCAATCGGCGGACTGACTTTCTGTTGCTGCGCGTAGGCGGCACTCACGCCGGTCGCAAACACTGCGGCAA
>JBFKCU010000464.1:0-2335 GCA_041620115.1 Burkholderiales bacterium
GACGACGCAGGTGTCGTCTTCGTACATCATCCTGTTCGTGACCTTTGCGGCATTCCTGCAGGTGTCGAGGGTCGGCGACTACATCAACGACCTGTGCAATGCCCTGTTCGGCTGGGCCCGCGGCGGTCCGGCGAAGGCGGCGGTGGCGTCAGGGATCATGTTCGGCTCGATTTCGGGCTCCGCCGTGGCCAACGTGGTTGCATCCGGCATGGTGACGATTCCGATGATGCGCAAGGTCGGCTATGACCGTCCGACCGCGGCGGCGATCGAGGCGACTTCGTCCACCGGTGGGCAGATCACGCCACCGGTGCTCGGGGCGGGTGCGTTTCTGATGGCGGAAATCACCGGTATTCCCTACGGCCAGATTGCGCTGGCTGCAGTGATACCCGCGCTGCTGTTCTATATTGCGTGCTGGATCCATGTCGACCTGCATGCGATCCGGCTCGGCCTCAAGGGCGTGGCCCGCAGCGAACTGCCGCCGATCAAGCTGATGCTGACGCGGCTCTACCTGTTTTCGCCGCTGATCGTGTTCATCTGGGCGCTGCTGGAGGGGTATTCACCGTTTCGTGCCGGTGGTCTGGGCATCGTTGCTGCGCTGTTTGCCGGCTGGTTGTCGCGAACCTTTAACGATCTGACCAGCGCGGACGGCGTTGAAGACCCGCGGTCGGCTCCTGCGGTGGCGGCCGCACTGCTGGTGCGGTTTGCGGCGCTGGCTGGGGCAGGGGCTCTGATGGCGCTGGGATTCCAGTACGGCGTGCCGGCGCTGAAGTCGTTCGGTGATTATGTCGTCTGGGGCTTTATTGCCGTGCTCGTCGGCGTGCCGGCGGCGCTGTTCGGCTGGCGGCGGACCCTGGAGGCACTGAATCTTGCCGCGCGAGATACCGTACAGCTGGTCGCGGTCTGCGCCTGCGCGGGCATCATTGTGGGCGTAATCGCACTGACCGGCATCGGCGGGCGTTTTTCCGAGCTGATCCTCGGGATTGCCGGTGCTAGCCAGTTGGCGGCGATGTTGTTTGCGGCGCTGGTGGCGCTGGTGCTGGGCATGGGCATGCCGACCACCGCCGCGTATGCGATCGCGGCTGCAGTCATCGCGCCGGGACTGACCAAGATCGGGGTGCCGATGCTGGTGGCGCACATGTTCGTGTTCTACTTTGCCGTGGTGTCGGCGATTACGCCTCCCGTTGCGCTCGCGTCCTTTGCCGCGGCGGGCATGGCGCAGGCCGATCCGTGGAAGACGTCTTGGACCGCGCTCAAGATGGGTCTGGCGACTTTCATCGTTCCGTTCATGTTTTTCTACTCGCCGGTGCTGCTGATGCAGGGGCCGTGGCTGGGAATCGTCCAGGCCACCATATCCGCTGCGATCGGCGTCTGGTTCCTGGCAGGTTCGACCGAGGGCTGGTTTGGCGGTCGGCTGGCAATGCCGTTGCGGATACTGCTGTTCTTCGGCGCGCTGAACCTGCTGCATCCGGGCGGCGCGAGCGACTTCATCGGACTGGGCATCGGCGTGCCGATCTACCTGTGGCAGCGTTTTCGCAATCGCCACGCGGCAGTCTGAACTGATGTGGCCGCGCCGGCGGTTGCGGTGCGGCCACATTGCGGTTTCTCGGCGGGAAACGTCTTTTATTCAAGGCGTTAACATGCTATGCTCCCCTGTTATTTTTAACTCTGGAATTTAGGGGATTTTCATGGCTGTTGAACGCACACTTTCCATCATCAAACCGGACGCCGTTGCGAAAAATGTCATCGGCCAGATTTACGCCCGGTTCGAGCAGGCCGGTCTGCGCATCGTGGCTGCGCGCATGACCCATCTGTCGCGTCAGCAGGCGGAAGGATTTTATGCGGTGCACAAGGCGCGTCCGTTCTTCGGCGACCTGGTGGCATTCATGATTTCGGGACCTGTGATGATCCAGGCCCTGGAAGGGGAAAACGCGATCCAGAAAAACCGGGATCTGATGGGCGCGACCGATCCGAAAAAGGCGGACAAAGGCACGATTCGTGCGGATTTCGCCGACAGCATCGATGCCAATGCCGTTCACGGGTCGGATTCGGCACAGAATGCAGCGGTTGAGATTGCCTATTTTTTCCCCGCGCTCGACGTTTATTCGCGTTGAGCGGCGGCCGGTCACGAATCGCCCAAGCCCATGGCACCCAATCTTCTGGGGTTGAACCGCGCCGCGTTTGAAGCGGTGTGCGCCGACATGGGCGAGATACCCTTCCGCGCGCGACAGCTCCTGCGGTGGATGCATCAGTCCGGGGTGGGTGACTTCGAGCGGATGACCGATGTCTCGCGCAGTTTTCGCGAGCGCATGGCCGCAAGCGCCGTCATCGCGGCGCC
>JBFKCU010000465.1:0-2311 GCA_041620115.1 Burkholderiales bacterium
AAATCGTATGGTGCGCTGCCGGTTCTGCGCGGCGTGGATCTCGATGTGCCTCACGGCCAGACCGTCAGTATCATCGGGCCCAGCGGCTCGGGCAAGTCGACGCTGCTGCGACTGCTGATGCTGCTGGACGCGCCGGATGGCGGCGAGCTCGAGATCGACGGAGAGCAGCCGTGGACGGTTGATGTGCGCGGCCGCGTGCATGCGGAGAATGAGCGGCTGCGGCGTGTACGTTCCAAGGTGGGCATGGTATTTCAGCATTTCAATCTGTTCCCCCACATGAGCGCACTGCAGAATGTGATGGAGGCGCCGCGCGGCGTGCTGGGCCTGAAGCCGCATGAGGCGCGGCAGCGCGCCATGGATTACCTCGATCAGGTCGGACTTGCGGAGAAAGCCGGTACGATGCCCGCGCAACTCTCCGGTGGCCAGAAACAGCGGGTGGCGATTGCGCGGGCGCTGGCGTTGCAGCCGCGCATCATGCTGTTCGACGAAGTGACCTCGGCGCTGGATCCGGAACTCGTTGGCGGGGTGCTGGCGCTGTTACGCAGCCTCGCGGAGCGGCGCACGATGACCATGCTGATCGTGACGCATCACATGCGCTTTGCCGAACGCTGTGCCGATCGCGTGCTCTTTTTTGAGGACGGCATTATCGCCGAGGACGGGCCGCCCGCCGATTTGTTTCACGACCCCGCATACGAACGCACGCGCCGGTTTGTCGAAGCGGTGACAGGCGCCTGACGCGGCAGCTTACGCGGCCGACGCCAGGGGTGCGCCGGACATTCGGTCTTCGACGGATTTTTTCATTGCATCAAACAGCGAGGGCGGCCCGGTGCGCACACAGACCTGTTCCTGCGACATGGTGTGCGACAGCAGCTTGACCAGCGCATAGACCGCGCGGATTTGCGGTGTCGGCGTTTGGGTCAGCTCCCCCAGTTCCAGCACCGATCCGACCAGTGCATCGATCTCCGGATCGCGACCTGCCTCGACATCCTGCAGCATGGACGTCTTATGCTTGCCGACCTTTTCCGCGCCCGCAATGCGCTTGTCCAGCGGCACACGGAAAGTCACGCCGAGCTTGTGGCCGACGGCCTGGGCCTCGAGCATCATGGTTTCAGCGAGGCCGCGCGACAGCGGGAACTGGCACAGGTCCACCAGCGTCGCATGGGTCAGGGCGCTGATCGGATTGAAGGACAGGTTACCCCACACCTTGAGCCAGATTTCGTTGCGGATCGAGGTCAGGATCGGCGATTTGAATCCGGCGGCGATGAAGGCATCCGCCAGCGCCTGGATCCGCGGTGTTTCGGTGCCATCGAGTTCGCCCAGGGGAAAGCGATTGCCTTCGATGAGCTTGATGACACCGGGCTCGACAATGGATGCGGCGGGATAAACGACGCAGCCGATGATGCGCTTTGGATCGATGGTCGCGGAGATCCTGCCGTGCGGATCAGCGGTGCGCACGACCTGGCCCTCGTATTCGCCGCCATGGCGCTGGAAGTACCACCACGGTATGCCGTTCTGCATCGGGATCATCACGGTGCTGTCGTGAAACAAGGCCGGCAGATCATCGACGATCGCTTCGACCTGGTGCGCCTTGACGCCCAGGATGACCAGATCATGCTGGCCGGCTTCGCGGATGGCAGCGGTCGCGCGGAGGTTGCGTGCAACCTTGTGCGTGCCGTCGGGCATGCGCAGTTGCAATCCGTGGGCCCTGATGGCGGCGAGGTGGGCACCGCGTGCGATGACCGTGACGTCGTGGCCGGCCTCTGCGAACTGCACGGCCAGATAACCCCCGATGGATCCTGCACCTACGATGCATATTTTCATCCCGAGCTCCCGGTTGGTTTATTTATCGCTTTGCAGCATTGGCTTCATTAGATGACTAAATAATACTGCTATGCAACATAAATGCAAGAAATTTCATGCTTGTCGATAGAAAAAATAAACAAATGTGAATATAAATTTCATTATTTAACAATGAGATATCGAAAATTGATTTTCGTATTATGAAAAACGCTGGAATTTACAAATTTTCGCTGTGCCGCATGCTTCCTCGAATAACCGATTGAATCTCAGGGATATTTGGCGAGCATTGTGCACAGCATAATGCGCGAACAGGAACGCGGAATGGGGCTTAATGAGGTATCTTTGGCGCCAACCGAAGCCCATATCAGGAGCGATCGTTGAGACTGATTTTGATTTTCATTGCCACGCTGGCGTCGGCGGGACCGCTGGCGGCGCAAACCAAGAATCCAGAGCAGATTTTTCAGGAGGTGTCGCGCAGCATCGTCACCATTCACGCGCTCGACCGCGAAGA
>JBFKCU010000466.1:0-2307 GCA_041620115.1 Burkholderiales bacterium
ATGCCGGTCCCGGTGAACTCCCTCTCGCTGTGCAGCCGCTGGAAGGTGCCAAACAAGCGATCCGCCCGGGCCATGTCGAATCCGACGCCATCGTCCCGCACGAAATAGGCTGTCAGGCCATGCTGCCGGACCTCACCGACCTCAATCAACGCCGTCTTCTTGTTGCCGGTGAACTTCCACGCGTTCTGCATCAGATTGAACAAAGCCGCACGCAGCAGTCCGGCATCGGCCCGGCAACGCAATCCGGGCGAAATCTCAAAAGTCACGTTACGGTCCGGCTGATCGAGGCGCAGTTCTTCCGCAATGCCTGCGGCCATTTCACTGAGATCCACCGTGGTGATCCGGGGTTCTGCCCGGGTGATGCGGCTCAGCCGCAGCAGATCTTCGATCAGGTTCGCCATGCGCCTGGCGGCACCGCGAATCCGTGCGAGATGATCCCGGGCGGGCGCATCGAGCTGGTCCGCATGGTCCTCGACCAGGGCGGCGGACAACCCGTCAATGTGCCGCAATGGCGCTCGCAGGTCATGCGAAACCGAAGCCGCGAATGCTTCAAGCTCTTCGTTGGCACTGGTCAGCTGCGCTGTGCGCTCGGCAACACGCGCCTCCAGCGCCGCATTGAGTTTTTCCACTTCGAGGGACCGGCGTTTGAGATCAGTAATATCGCGGCTGATCGCAACCACGCCGACGACGTCACCGTCAGCCCCCCGCAGCGGCGTTTTTGTCGTGATGAACCAGATCGGATGGTCCGCAGGGCCTTCCCTGCGCTCCCGCGGCGCGCTGGCAACCCCCGTCGCCATTACCTCAAGATCTTCGTGGTCGAACAGGCCTACCTGATCGGATGGCTGCAAGTCCTCGTAGGTCAGTCCGGTCACATCAGTATGGTCAGGCGCGCGGGCCTTGCGCCAGGTCTCGTTCGCCAGCATCAGACGCATATTCAGGTCTCTGACGCGGATGCGGTCCGGCAGATTGTCGATCACCGTGCGCAGCAGGTTGCGCTCGGCCGCAAGCGTTTCTCGCGCCTTGCGCCGCTCGGTGACATCACGCGCAATTCCCAGCAATGCCGTAATCGCACCTGCACGATCGCGCAACGGCGCCGCATGAATTTCGAGCCAGCAATGTCTGCCGGCAATGCCCATCGCCTCGAACTCCAGCTTGCCGCTCCTGCCCGCGAGCACGCGCAATTGGAGCCGCACAAAACTGCGGCGATATCGCGGCAGAATCTGCTGCAGAAACGGCCAGCGCTGCATCTCCGCCAGGCTCCCGGCCTGCAGCATCTGCAAACCGGCCGGGTTCATGTCGAGCAACGCGCCGTCAGGCGCAACGATGGCCACGCACTCCGGCTCGGCGGCAATGATCGCACGCAGGCGGTTCTCGCTCTCCTGGAGCTGCTGCTCCGCCCGCTTGCGGGCATCGATATCCTGGTAAGTGGCAATAAAGCGGTGTGGCTTGCCCGTTGCATCGCGCAGCAGCGCCACCGACATCGTCACCCACAGCAACCCGCCATCCTTGCACACGAGTTGCTTCTCCCTGGAAATGGCGCTGACTTCGCCCGAAAGCATGCGCCGGTTGTCGCGTATCGCAACCTCCTTGTCTTCCGGAATGGTGACCGCCGCGGTACTCAATTGCAGCATCTCTGCGCGGGTATAACCGAGCATTTCGCAGAATTTGTCGTTCACAGCCAGCCACGGCGCCTGGCGGTCATGCACCGAGCGCGTCGACATGCCGATGCCGGCATGGTCGAACATGGCGCGGAACCAGGACTCACTCTCGCGCAGCCGCTCCTCGGCCAGTTTGCGCGCGTTGATATCCTGATAGGTCGAAATTACCCGGTCGGGACGGCCTTCTGCATCGGACAACACCGCCAATGAAAGCTGCACCCAGAGCAGACCGCCATCCTTGCAGATGATCTGCTTTTCCCGCGCATAGCTCTTGATCTCGCCCGCCTGCAGCCTGAGACTGTCCCTGTTCGCAATGTCCTGCCATTCCGGCGCGGTGATGTCCGCCGTACTCAGCCGCGAAAGCTCGGCACGGGTGTAACCGGTCATTTCGCAGAACCGGTCGTTTACGGTCTCCCAGGGTTGCTTGCGATCGTGTGCGGACCGCATCGTGATACCGACGCCGGCATGATCAAAAATGGTGCGAAAGCGCTGTTCGCTTTCACGCAGTTCCGCCTCCCGGCGCTTCAGATGCGTGATGTCGATATAGGTGGTGATGAACTGGCCTGTGACCGTGCGCGAATCGCGGATCAGGTGATAGCCGCCGTCCACACGCTTGCGCTCGATGATGCCGGACTCAATACCGTAACGC
>JBFKCU010000467.1:0-2296 GCA_041620115.1 Burkholderiales bacterium
GTGGTGCAGAGCAAGGCGCTGGGTTTTGATCCGGCGATCGTCTATGTCCCGCATCCGATCCAGAACCGCACGGCCGCGGAACTGGCCACGCTGGCGGACGGCGCGATAGAATCGGCGCTGGACAAGCTGGTCACTAAAAATTAATCAATAAAATCAATATGTTATAAACGGCGCGCCGCGGCGTGCCGTTTTCTTTTTATAAGGGATGGATGATGAAGATTCTGGTTTACGGCGCAGGCGCCATCGGCGGTTACCTCGGTGCGATCCTCACGGCAGCGGGCGAAGACGTCACGCTGGTGGCGCGCGGCGCGCAATACGAAGCGCTGTCCACGCGCGGTATCCGGCTCGAGGGCCCGAAGAGCGGACGCCCGGAACCGATCAAGGTGCGCGTGTGCAAACCCGGCGAGGAAAAGGGGCCGTACGACACGGTATTCGTCACGCTCAAATCGCAGCAGATCGCCGAAGCCGCGCAGCACATCCGCGGACTGGCGGCGAAGGACGGCGTGTTCGTGTTTCCGCAGAACGGCATTCCGTGGTGGTACTTCCAGGGCGTCGAATCGAAGTACAAGGGCACACAACTGAAGACCCTGGATCCCGACGGGGTACTGTCGCGCACCTTCGAGCCGCAGCACATCATCGGCGGGGTGGCGCTGAAGCCGGCGGACATGGTGGCGCCGGGCCACATCAGGCTACCGGATGCCGACACCGATGCGCTGGTCATCGGCGAAATCGATAACCGCGTGTCCGATCGCGTGCAGGCGATTGCCGCGATCACCACGCGCGCCGGCTGGAACGGCAAGGTCGTGGATGACATCCGCAAGGCGAAGTGGAACAAGCTGGTCGGCAACGCGGTGTGGAACTCGCTGGGGGCGATCACCCAGTCGAGCGCGCGCGAAACCGCGGAATTCCCGCAAACCGGAAAGCTGGCCGTGGCCATGATGCGCGAAGTGATTGCGGTTGCAGCCGCGGTGGGCACGAAACTCGAGTCCGATCCCGAAGCGCTGGTCAGCGGTGTGGCCAAGCGTGCGTCGCTGCCGACCTCAACGCTGCAGGACGTGCGTGCCGGCAAGCCGCTGGAAATGGATGCCATCGTCAACGTGATACTGGAGCTCGGTGCGCTGACGAGCGTGGCCACGCCGTCGCTGAATGTCGTCTCGGCCTGCGTGAACCTGCTCAATCAGCGCATCAGCGCGGATGGCGTGGCGATCAGACCCGTTAAGCGCGCGTAATCGCGCAGCTACCTGCTGCGGCAGCGCGCGAATCAGCCCAGCGTGTCGATGAACGCCGCCATTTTCTTGCGCATCGCCGCATCCGGCAGCCGCCCGCGCCCGGCATTGAGGTTGTCGACCATGTACTCGACCTTGTCGGTACCGGGGATGACCGCGTTGACGGCGGTGCTGCCGAGCAGGTACTTCAGGAAGAACTGACCCCAGGTCGTCGCGTCGAATTCCGCCGCCCAGTCCGGCACTTTCTTGCCGCGCACGGCGCTGAACAGCTGGCCGCGGCCGAAGGGCAGGTTGCACAGCACGGCCGTGCCGGTGTCGGCGGCGACGGACAGCAGCCTGTCCTCGACGCTGCGCTCGGCCATCGAGTAGTTCACCTGGATGAAGTCGAGCTTGTCCTGCTGCATGATCTCGATGAGCCGCGCGTTGGCGTCTTCCTGGCGCTGCGAGTGGGTGACGCCGATGTAGCGGAAGTGGCCCTGCTGTTTCCATTCGCGCACGATGGCGAGCTGCGAGGCGACCATGCCGCGGTCGAGGAAGCCGACGTTGTGCATCTGCATCAGGTCGATCTTCTGTGTATGCAGGCGCTGCTGCGAGGCCTGCATCTGCTTGACGAAGGCCTCGTTGTTGTTGGAGCGCACCTTGGTCGCGATAAATGCCTTGTCGCGCACTTTCATGTCGGCGAGCAGGTCACCGACCACGGACTCCGCTGTGCCATACGAAGGCGCGGTATCGATGAGCTTCGCGCCGCCATTGAGCATCGTGTGAATGACCTTGCTGCGCTCGGCGCGCTGTGCCGCGTCGCTGCCGATGTCGAACACGATCGCGGTGCCGAGTCCGATGACCGGCAGCATTTCTTTTGATTTCGGAATCGGCCGGCTGAGCAGTGGTTTTGCCGCGGCCTGCGCCCACGACACGCCGGGTAGCGTTGCCGCAGCGGTCAGCCCGGCGCCCAGTGCGAGCATTTGGCGGCGTGTATATAACCTGTTGATGTTTTTCATAAAATAATCATTTCTGTGAGGTGTATGAAGAGGGTGTGGCTGCGCGTCGTTCCTGTGCGCGTCCCAGTCCCA
>JBFKCU010000468.1:0-2292 GCA_041620115.1 Burkholderiales bacterium
ACGTCGATTACCTTGCGCCGCTCGACCACGCTGCTGACCGAAGGATGGATATGCAGAATGATATTGTTGTTGTCGTCGATCTGCGGCGTCACATCGAGCGCGATGCCCGAGAAAAACGGCGCCACGGTAATGGTCGGGGTCACCGTGGTATTGGTACCGCTGGTGCTGGAGGTTGTACTGACGTTGGTGACAAAAAAGTCATCCGTGCCCACCTTGAGCACGGCTTTCTGATTGTTGATCGTTGCCACCCGCGGGCTCGACAGCACGTTGACGCCGCCCTGGGTCTCGAGGAATGTCAGCAGTGCCGCAAAATCCTGGGTCTGCAGGGCGAGCCCGAACAGACCGCCGGCAGCACCCGAACCGAGCGCCAGCGCGCTGGCGGTCGCTCCCACTGAGCCCGCGGTCAAAGCTGAGTTGCTGAGCACGGTACCGTCGGGCGCGCGCACGGTAGGCGCACTGATTGCGCCGGTGCGCCCCAACGTCGCGCCCGGACTGATCATGCCCGCGCCGAAGCGGGTGTTACCGTCGCGAAAACCCGCCCAGTTGATACCCGCCTGATAACCGTCACGCAGCGTGACCTCGATGATCTTGGCCTCGAGCACCACCTGGCGCTCGACAATCACCTGCATCGCTTTCAGAAACTGCTCGACACCGCGCAGTTCCGTCGGCATGGCCCGGACCACGAGCACGCCGGATTGCGAATTGACCACCACGCTGCGGCCCGGCGCGCCACCGAGGATGGCATTCAGCGATTTCTGGATGTCGCCCCAGAAATCGGAATCCGAAGTCGTCGTCACCCGCGTGCTCTCGGACGCGCGGGTGCCGGCGCCGCCGGTCGGCCCCGTTGTCGGCACCGGTGTCGATCCCGGCGCGGGGGTGCCCGGGCTGGCGGAACCGTCGGTGATCGATCCGGAACTGACCCGTGTCTGTGTCTGGCCGCGGCGCTGTGCCTGCAGATAATTGACGTGGAAGATGCGGGTCTGCAGTGCCGCGGGCAGCACGGTGATGCGATTGCCCTGCACGCTGTAGTCGAAGCCGTAGAGATCGCGCAGCGTATCGAGCGCCTCGGTGACGGTCACGTCTTTCAGATTCACTGAAAGTTCGCCTTTGACCTCGGGGTGCAGCACCATGCTGTAGCGGGTACCGGATACGATGGCCATGAACACCTGTCCTGCCGGCGCGTTATTCACCGCCAGATCAAAACGGGTTTCGGGTTTTTGCGCATCGCCGCGGGGCATCTCCACCACCAGGGGTGGCAGCAGTGCACGGCTGACCGCATCCGGCGTCACCGGCTTGCGATTATCAGCCGCCTGGTCCAGTTCCTTGTTGATGGCATCAAATGTGCCGCCCGTGCGGTGCGGCGTCTCGGCACAACCCGCAACAAGAACGATTATCGCGATGGCGGGCCATCGTTGCATGTTTTTTCGCCTGTTCATGTTCATCTTGTAGAGCTTTTCCTGCCGTCACTGCCGGTCCTAGGCGCTCCCACCATACGCTTCTCTACCAGAGGGTACAACCGCAAAACTGTGGTCTCGGCGCCGTTTTTCAACACGGCTTCGCTTTCCGTCAACTGCACCAGCCGCAAGTCGCCGTAACGCCCGCCCAGCGCAACCATTTCGCCGCTGATCATCGCCATTTTCCGCCCCGGCGACAGCATGACCGATTGCAACACCGGTCCACCACCGACGCCCCCAGCCTCCGCTGACTCGGCCAGCGCGCCCGGTGGCCGAGTCGGATCGTTCAGCAGTTGTGCACCGGCCGTGCCGATCATGCACAGCATGATCAGGACGAACGATGTTAGAACGGATTTCCTCATACCACCAACCAGTATTTGTTAAGGCTCAGAGTATGCACCTTCAACCTGAGTCTGAGTCGCGGATGATTGCTGGCATCAAGCTCCACCTCGCCCCAGAAAAGCTGCCAGGGCAATTTTTCCAGCTTTACCAGATAGCCATGCAATTCGGCGTACGATCCCTCTACAGCAATTTCGAAACTATGCTGGTAAATGGCACGGTCCACCGCGCCGGACCCCGGAGCGCTAGCATGCCCCTCGGTACCGGCCGTCTGAAACCGGTACACCGGCAGCTTCTGCAGCCTCACCAGCGTCAGGCCAGGCTCCCGGGTGAGCACACCCTCGAGCAGCTTCGTCACTTGGTCAGGCGGCACCAGCTGCTTCTGCAGTCCCTGCAGTTTGTCGTCAATTTCGGCAATTTGTTTGCGCAACTCGTCGCGATAGCGCCGCTTGACCTCGTCCGGGTCAGCCTGGCCCTGCACGGCCGACAGGAGCGCTTC
>JBFKCU010000469.1:0-2291 GCA_041620115.1 Burkholderiales bacterium
CATCGCCGACCTGCAGCGTGAATTCCATCAGCGCAATGCGCTGCAGTGCGGATTCTGTACGCCGGCGATGCTGCTGACTGCGGCCGCACTGGTTGCCACGCGGCCCCAGGCGGGACGCGAGGAAATCCGCGCGCAGCTGTCGGGCAATTACTGCCGCTGTACCGGTTATCAGTCCATCGTCGATGCCGTTGAGGCCGTTTGTCGCACGAGAGGCGGCGTGAAACCGTGAGCGCTGCGGATCGACACGACAGCAGCACCATCGGCGCATCGCTGCCCCGCACGAATGCGCTGCGCCTGCTGTCGGGGCGGGGGCAGTATGTCGATGACCTCAATCCGCCGCGCTGCCTGCATGCGGCGGTGCTGCGCAGCCCGTACGCCCATGCCCGTATCGTCAAGCTGGATGTCAGTGCGGCGGCGGCAGCGCCGGGTGTCGTGCGCGCGATTACCGGGCACGATGTCGCGGCACTGTGTGATCCTTACGTCGGCATCCTGAAACATGTGCCGGGCATGCAGTCGGCCGCGCAACGGCCGCTGGCGGTGGACCGCGCGTGCTGGCAGGGTGAGCCCGTCGCGCTGGTGGTGGCCGCGACGCGGGCCGAAGCCGAGGACGCGCTGGCGCTGATCGAGGTTGAATGGGAGGAGTTGCCGGCCGTCACCGGCGCGGAAACTGCGCAGGATGCGGACACGCCGGTGATTCATCCGGAACTCGGCAGCAACCTGTGCTTTGAACGCGTGGTGGCGGAGGGTGATGTTGCGGCGTTGTTTGCGCACGCGGCCCACGTCATCGAGGCGGAGTTCAACACCAGCCGCCATACCGCAACGACGCTCGAGCCGCGCGGCATACTTGCCGATTTCAACGCGGCGGACGGCCAGCTGACGGTATGGCATTCCACGCAGGTGCCGTACATGATGCAGTGGATCATCGCCCGGCATTTTCGCCTGCCCGAGACGCAGGTGCGGGTGATTGCCCCCGATGTCGGCGGTGGTTTCGGCATGAAAATCCATATTTACGGCGATGAGATGGCTGCAGTTGCGGCGTCGTTGCTCCTGGGGCGACCGGTCAAGTTCGTTGCCGACCGGCTGGAATCCTTCGTCGGCGACTTCCATGCGCGCGGCCACCGCGTGCGTGCACGCATGGCCTTGTCGCAGGATGGCGAAATCCTCGGTGTCGAAGTCGATGACCTCTACGGCATCGGTGCCTACTCCGGTTATCCGCGCGGCAGTGCCAACGAGGGGCTGCAGGTGTCGAACCTTGTTTGTGCTGCCTACCGGCGCGGCGCCTACCGCGCAGTGAGTCGCGCGGTATTCCAGAACAAGGCCATGTACGGCCAGTATCGTGCGGTCGGCCATCCGGTGGCGTGCCTGGTCAGCGAAGGCCTCATGGATCTCGCCGCAGCGAAGCTTGGTGCGGATCCCGCTGAATTCCGACGCCGCCATTACATCAAGCCCGACAGCTATCCGCTGAAGCTGGCGGGTGGCCCGGTACTCGAAAAATTGTCGCAGCACGAGGCATTGGACGCTGTGCTGCAGATGATGGATTACCGCGGCCTGCGCGCTGAGCAGTCGAAATTGCGAAAACAAGGGGTGTACCGCGGCATCGGACTCGCGAGCTTTGTCGAAAATTCGAATCCCTCTGCTGCGACCTACGGGCAGGGCGGCGTTTCGATTGCATCGCAGGATTCGTGCACGCTGAAACTCACGGCCACCGGCGGCGTGGTCGCCGCATCGAGCATCACCGAATGCGGGCAGGGCGGCTACGCGGTGATCCAGCAGGTGGTGGCTGCAGCGTGCGGCGTGCCCTTCGCACAGGTCAAGGTCGTGATCGGCGACACCGAGACCACGCCGGTGGGCGGTGGCGTGTGGGGTTCGCGCGGCACCGGCATCTGCGGCGAGGCGGCACTGCAGGCGGGCAAGGCGCTGAAGGCCAACATCCTCGCCTTTGTCGCGCGCCTGAAAGAGACCGAGGCGTCGCTCTATGACATCCGCGACGGCAGCGTGATCGACCGGCAATCCGGCGCGCAGGTGATGACGCTGGAAGGCGTCGCGCGCACGGCCTATTTCCGCACCGACCAGGTGCCCAGGGATTTTCAGCCGGAGCTGGCGGTGACCCGCAGCTACGCGCAGAAAACCTACAACGGCGCCTATACCAACGGCATCCAGGCGTCGTATGTGGAAGTCGATACCGATACCGGATTCGTCAAACTGCTGGGCCACTGGGTGGTCGATGACTGCGGCACGGTGATCAATCCATTGCTGGTCGACGAACAGATCCGCGGTGCCTGCGTGCAGGG
>JBFKCU010000470.1:0-2290 GCA_041620115.1 Burkholderiales bacterium
GATTGGCGCGCCGCTCTCATCTGCAACTACAATCCCGGCAATATTCCGGTCATTGCGTGCGTGGGAGTTGATCAGCGACTCCAGGTCGCTGCGGCGGCCGTGTGCGGATTCCTGCGCGACATGATTCAGCACAGTTTCGGCGAGCTTCAGGTTGCTGCGTACAAACTGCTCGAGCGCAATCGCCAGATTGTCGTTGGCGGTAATGGCCGCTGCAACGGTTTTCTCGAAGTCCGCGTTCAGGATGTCGGTGGTGGAACGCCACAGGGCGACAATCAGCAGCGCATTGAAAGCACAGATGGCGATGACGGTGCGGCTCATCGCCGTCAGCCTGGCGTTGGGCTGACTCACGCTGCGCATGGCGCTGACGCCAAGCCAGGGTTGCCGAATAGAAAAAGCATAATCCGTCCCCCATGGATTCACGGCTACGGTTGCTTGTAATTTGCTCCGCCGCGGCACTCGTAGCAAGTGTAACGTTGGGGCAAAGCCTTGTCACAATGTTTCAATGGGGCAGGCTGCTCAATCTCCTTTGGCGTTGGGTCACGCGCTTCGGCAAATGCATATGAGGGGCATTGCCGGTCTGGCCACAGGATTTTGTGCGATCATCATAACTCTGACCAGGGAGCGCATGTATGGCTGTACAGGATCTGACCGCGGAGAATTTCGAGAGCGTCGTCACCGGCAACAAAATCGTGATTGTCGATTTCTGGGCGCCGTGGTGCGGCCCGTGCAAGGGTTTTGCGCCGGTGTTCGAAGCCATGTCGGAGAAACATCCGGACGTGGTGTTCGCCAAGGTGAATTCGGATGACGAACAGGGACTTGCGGCGCATTTCGCCATACGTTCGATTCCCACGATCATGCTTTTTCGCGAAGAAGTGATCGTGTTCTCCCAGGCGGGCGCATTGCCGGAGGCCGGACTGGAGAGCGTGCTGACCCAGGCCAAGGCGCTGGACATGGATCAGGTGCGGCGCGACATTGCCGCCCAGCAGGCACAGCAGCAGCAGTAAAAGCAATGATTCGTCTATCCCGCGCGACCTGCGCAGGATAGACGGTACCGGTGCGGCTTACGGTACCTTGATGCCGGCCTGCTTGACCACTTTCACCCACTGCGCGAGGTCATCGCGGATGAACTTGCCGAGTTCTTCGCTGCTGCCCGGCTGAACTTCGGCGCCCAGCGCGGTGAAGCGTTCGCGTACCGCCGGCGTTGCCAGTACCTTTTGCAAAGCGCCATTCAGTTTCGCGATCACGTCACGTGGCGTTGCGGCCGGCGCCAGTACGCCGGTCACGGTACTGGCATCGAATCCGGGCACGCCTGATTCGGCCAGGGTCGGCAGTTCCGGTAACGCCGCGGCGCGCTTTGCAGTGGTCACGGCGATGGCCCTGATGCGTTTTTCCTTGATGAACGGCAGCGCCGACGAAATCTGGTCGACGTGGGCAAAAATGTGGCCGGCAACCAGGTCGATCAATGCAGGGCCGCTGCCTTTGTAGGGAATGAGGTTCATCCTGGCGCCGGTGCGGATCATGAACAGCTCGGCGATCAGGTGGTTGGTGGTGCCGACACCGGCGTTGCCCATCAGCATGTTGCCGCCTTGCGCTTTGGCCACCGCAATCAGTTCCTTGGTGGTGCGCGCGGGAACCGACGGATGCACCACCAAAGCCAGCGGTACCACGGCGATGCGGCCTACCGGCGCGAGGTCGCGCACGATGTCATAGGGCAGATTGGTGTACAACGCCGGTCCGTTGGTCATGACACTGCTGGAGGCCACCATGATGGTGTAACCGTCCGGCGCTGCCTTGGCCACGGCATTGGTGCCGATCGAGCCGCCTGCACCCGGACGGTTTTCGACCAGCATCTGCTGTCCAAGCAGTTCGGCCATTCCGGGCGCGATGGTACGTGCAGTGATGTCGACATTGCCACCCGGTGCAAACGGTACCAGCACGCGCACCGGCTTGGTGGGATATCCCTGCGCGACGGCAGCAGTGGCAAAAGCCAGCAGTGCGGCGACGATGATGCTTGAACGTATCATGTTGTGACTCCTCGAGTGTGGCGGCCTGACTTCGGCCGGTTATTGTTCGTAGTGACTTAATGCAGGTTGCGCCACCATGTTTTCATTGCGGCATCGATCTGTCAAACTGCGCCGGCGCAGCATAACAAGCAAAACACGCGTCGCGCATCACCGGACTCAACTCTAGGCAAAGGATACGGCATGTCCACCCGCGGCTTCTGGATCGATCATTTTCCCGGCAATTTTCTCTGGTCCAATGCCGCACTGGCGTGCAAGGGCATGGCGCC
>JBFKCU010000471.1:0-2289 GCA_041620115.1 Burkholderiales bacterium
GCTGGGTGTCATCGAAAGCCTGGCCTCCGGCTATATCGGCGATCTGACCGGCGGCGTGCTCGGCAGCAACTACCGCGATATTTTCGCTTTCCTCGTGCTGGTGCTGGTGCTGGTGCTGAAACCGTCGGGATTGATGGGCCAGCACAGCGGTGACCGCGCATGAACGCCGGCCGCATGGCAATCAGAACTCTGGCCGCGAATCCGCACTGCCGCCGGGTGGCATGGGTCGCCATCGGACTGTTGTTGCTTGCCGCGCCCTTCCTGATTGAAATGACCCTGGGCCGCAGCTGGGTTCGCATCACCGACGTCGCGCTGCTGTTCATCATGCTGGCGCTGGGCCTGAACATCGTCGTCGGCTTCGCCGGCCTGCTGGACCTGGGCTATATCGCGTTCTTCGCCGTCGGCGCCTACAGCTACGCCCTGCTGGCGTCACCACAACTCGGCGTGCATTGGCCGTTTATGGTGCTGCTGCCCCTCGGTGCCGCCGTCGCGGCACTATTCGGCATCCTGCTCGGCGGGCCCACGCTGCGCCTGCGCGGCGATTACCTCGCGATCGTCACCCTGGGATTCGGCGAGATCATCCGCGTGTTCCTGAACAACCTGAACCGCCCGGTGAACATCACCAACGGGCCGCAGGGCATCACGCTGATTGATCCGCTGCAGATCGGCGGCTTCTCGCTGGCACAGACGCACACCTTCGCCGGCCTGACCTTCTCGCCCGTGCACAGCTATTATTTTGTCTTCCTTGCCTGCGCCGTACTGTCGATCATCATTTCGCTGCGACTCGAGAATTCGCGCATCGGTCGCGCCTGGGTAGCCATCCGCGACGACGAACTCGCCGCATCTTCGATGGGCATCAACACCCGCAACGTGAAACTGCTGGCGTTTGCCATGGGCGCGACGTTCGGTGGCGTCGCCGGGGGCCTTTTCGCCTCGTTTCAGGGGTTCGTCAGCCCCGAAAGTTTCCACCTGATCGATTCGATCATGGTGCTGTGCATGGTGGTGCTGGGCGGCATGGGCAACGTCGCGGGGGTCGTGCTCGGCGCTGTTTTACTGACCGCGCTGCCGGAGGCCTTGCGTTACATCGGGCCGCTGCAGCAAAGCTGGTTCGGCGAAGTAATCATCGATCCCGCCGACCTGCGCATGCTGCTGTTCGGTCTGGCACTGGTGCTAATGATGCTGCTCCGGCCGGCCGGCATCTGGCCGTCGCGACGACGGCGCGTCACCAGGCCGCCGGCCGCCCCTGCGGAGGAATCCGGTGCCGCAGGCTGACGCACTGCTCTGCGCGACGGGCATCAGCAAACACTTCGGTGGACTGGCTGCCCTGTCGGACGTATCAATCACGATACGTCGCGGGGACATTTTCGGGCTGATCGGCCCCAACGGCGCCGGAAAAACCACGTTATTCAATGTGCTGACCGGGATCTATGCGGCTGACGCCGGCGAATTCACGTTCGACGGCGTGCATCTCAGCGGACTTAAACCCCATGATGTCGCGCGTCAGGGCATCGCCCGCACATTCCAGAACATACGCCTGTTCAGCAGCATGACGGCACTGGAGAACGTCATGGTGGGGCGGCATGTGCGCACGCATGGCGGCGTGCTCGGCGCGGTACTGAGGACTCGCCGTACCCTGGCGGAAGAAGACGAGATTACACACCGTGCGCACGAGCTGCTCGACTACTGCGGGCTGGGCGCGCGCATGAACAGTCTGGCGGGTGATCTGCCCTACGGCGACCAGCGCCGCCTGGAAATCGCCCGCGCGCTTGCCACCGAGCCCAAACTGCTCGCGCTGGATGAGCCGGCAGCCGGCATGAACGCCACGGAAACCGCGCAACTCCGGGCTCTGCTGGAACGCATCCGCGCCGATGGCGTCACCCTGCTGCTGATCGAGCATGACGTGAAGCTGGTCATGGGCCTGTCGCACAGCGTCGCCGTGCTCGATTACGGCGTGAAAATCGCCGAAGGGGAGCCGGCCGTGGTCCAGCGCGACCCCAAGGTCATCGAAGCCTATCTCGGCGGCAGCATCGCCTGAGCCGCCTCATGCTCAAAGTCAGGCAACTCGAAGTAGCGTACGGCGGCATCCGGGCCGTCAAGGGCATAGACCTCGATGTCGCCGCGGGCGAACTGGTTGCGCTCATAGGTGCCAACGGTGCAGGCAAGACCAGCACATTAAAAGCGCTTTGCGGATTGATCAAGCCGGTCGCGGGTCATGTTGCTTATGAAGACGCCGACATCACCGGCAAACCGGCCCATGAACTGGTCCGGCGCGGTCTCGCCCTGGTGCCC
>JBFKCU010000472.1:0-2289 GCA_041620115.1 Burkholderiales bacterium
CTCATGGAAAAAACATGAAAATCTGCCATAATCGTGACGAAACACGGGGTGCGTGCGTACAGTCGGGGCAGTGGGTTTTTCAGGGGGTCGGCATTGACGACCTGTGCGTGCGGGCTTATGCTGATACTGTTTTAAAAACAATAGGTTAAAACATGACCGCGCTACGCCGATTTGTTCTTGCCGTCGCCCTGGTCTTCACCGCGGGCGCAGTTTCTGCGCAGAATGCGGCGATCCCGGCGCCCAAATTCGATATCCAGCGCTTCGAAGTGTCAGGTGACAGCATCCTGGGTGCCGAAACCGTGCAGCAGCTGGTGACCCCCTACACCGGCAAGCAGAAGGATTTCAGCGATGTGCAGCGCGCGCTTGAAGCGCTCGAAGGCGCTTATCGCGAACGCGGTTACGGCGTGGTCCAGGTGCAATTGCCGGAACAGGACATCACGCGGGGTGTGGTGCGTTTCAATATTTTCCAGCCGAAAGTCGGCAAGGTGATCGTCGAGGGCAACGAACACTTCAGCAATGACAATGTGCGTCGTTCGCTGCCCGCAGTGAAGGAAGGTGAAACGCCCAATTCCAGCGACATTGCGCGCAATCTGCAGATCGCCGGCGAACATCCGGTCAAACAGACCAGCGTGCTGCTGCGTTCCGGTGCCAGCGAAGGTCTCGTCGACGTCAACGTGCGTGTGAAGGACGACAAGCCGTGGCGGCTGGTCGGAACTCTCGACGATTCCGGCACGTCCGATACCGGTTATCTGCGGCTCGGCATCGGTTACCAGCATACCAACCTGTTCGACCGCGACCATACGCTGTCGCTGCAGTACATCACCTCGCCGTCGAACCTGGACCAGGTGTCCATCTACGGTGTGGGTTACCGGATCCCTTATTACCGTCTCAACAGCTCGCTGGATTTGTATGCCGGTTATTCCGATGTGGATTCCGGTGTGGTCGGCAACCTGTTCACCGTCAGCGGCAAGGGTTCTGTTGGCGGCGGGCGCTGGAACTATTACCTGCGGAAAATGCACGAGATCGAGCACAAGGTCTACGTGGGCCTCGACTACCGTGCGTTCCAAAACAATGTCACGCTGGGCGGCGTCGGATTCGTGCCCGACATCACGATACACCCGATATCTGTAGGTTATTCAGGCTTGAAGCGTTTCGCGGCGAGCGAGTGGTCGTTTAACGGTTCGGTTTCGGCCAACCTTCCCGGCGGCAATGACGGCACGCAGGCGGATTTTGACCGTGCGCGGTTCGGTGCGACGGCAAACTACACCATACTTCGCGCGGGTACGAGTTTTTCGCATGCCTTCCGCAGCGACTGGCAGGGCCGCGTCGCGATCCGCGGGCAATACACTTCGGATGCGCTGATTCCCGGTGAGCAGTTCGGCATTGGCGGTGTCGATACGGTGCGCGGTTACCTGCCGCGCGAGGCGGCCAATGACAAGGGTTATGCGGCGCAGATGGAGGTCTATACGCCGAACTGGGCCGAGAAAGTCGGGCTGAGCGACAAATGGCGTTCCCGGCTGGTCGGTTTTTATGACTTCGGCGCGGTATCACGCAATAACACCCTACCCGGTGAGCAGGCGGGCAAATACCTGGCCAGCACCGGACTCGGCCTGCGCCTGTCTTATGGCAAGAGCGTGAGCCTGCGCGTCGATCTGGCGCAGATCCTCAAGGCGCACGGCACCCGTCAGACCGACGATCAGCGTCTCAACGCCAGCATCGCGATCATTTACTGAGCGTTGCAGGCCCGCGCCAAACCCTTGATTCCTGGGGTGGTTCCGGTATAATCGCGCGCTCTCGCGCAGCACCTCGCTGCGCACATCCTTGCCGCACCGTGCTCGCATCGCGGGCGGCCCAACAGCCCATAAGGAGACTATAAATGCGACATTACGAGATCGTTTTGATCGTCCATCCGGACCAAAGCGAACAGGTGCCGGCGATGATTGATCGCTATCGCCAGATGATCACCGGTCGCAGCGGCACGATACACCGCCTCGAAGACTGGGGCCGGCGCCAGCTGACCTACCCGATCCAGAAACTGCACAAGGCGCATTATCTGTTGATGAATGTCGAGTGCGACAACGAAACCCTGCTCGAACTCGAGCACGCGTTCAAATTCAACGACGCCGTGCTGCGCCACCTGACCGTCATCATGACCGAGGCGGTCACCGGCCCGTCGCCGATGATGCGCGACGAGAAGTCGCGTCCGGTGGCGAGCAATGACGAGCCGGCCAAACCGGCAGCGGCACCGGCAGCAGCAGCGGAGAGCGCGGCCTAAGGGTGAACCCGAAC
>JBFKCU010000473.1:0-2281 GCA_041620115.1 Burkholderiales bacterium
ACAGGGGGGTATCGGGTTCGACATCGACTTGATGCGAACGACCATTGATATTCAGTTGGGCCATGCTTGCTCCTCAGCGTTAAGTCACAGAACGATGTACGACCGCACGCCACGCCGCACGGTCACCAGATCCCTCGAATCCTTTTTATCCCCGCAATCGAACGCTGCGATGGGGCGTGCTTGCACACGCCGACCGGCAGATTATGCCGGAGTACGGCAGTGGTCAATTGAATCCTTTACGCGTCACAAGGCCGGCCGCGGCCACATGGTGGGCGGCCGCCGGCATCGCAGGCAATACCATGATTCATCTGGAGTTTTGGCGCCGGCCGCACGCCATCCTCAGGGCACCTGTGCGCCACCCATGCGTGTCATTATGATTTGGGTACGGCGCTGCAGATAGGCGGTATTGCTGGCGGGTCCGTAACGGCGCGGGCTGGGCACTATCGCGGCAAGGCGCGCCGCCTGTTCGGCATCCAGACTCGCCGCGCTGGTGCCGTAGTGATGACGCGCCGCCGCTTCCGCACCGAATATGCCGTCACCCCATTCGATGACATTGAGGTAGATTTCCAGAATGCGGCGTTTGCTCATGACGGTTTCAAGCATGACGGCGACTACGGCTTCCTGCCCCTTGCGCCACCACGCCCGTTCGCCCGAAAAGAAAAGGTTTTTCGCGAGTTGCTGGGTGATGGTCGATCCGCCGGCGACGATTTCGCCCTCACGCAGGTTTTTCTCGTAGGCCTTCTGGATGCCATCCCAGTCGAATCCGCGATGGCCTAAGAATTTGGCGTCTTCAGCCGCGACGACCGCGCGCTTCAGATGCCCGGAAATGCGCGAATAGGCCACCCACTGGTGGCGCAAGCGTGCCCGGGCATTGTCTTCGCGGAGGATTTCCAGGCGCGCACGCATGAACGCCGTCGAATCGGGGTTGTGATCGACCCAGTGCCAGACGTGCAGCAGAAACCAGAACTGCACCGCCGCCAGTGCAATCAGCGCCAACAGCAGCACACGCCAGGTCCAGCGCAACATGAATCTAAACATCGTCAGATTTGGTTCTTGAAATTGAAATCCGCCCGGCCGGTACTCCGGTCTGCTCCGATGTCACAGGTCGTTGCGAAGTTTTGCGATGACCGGCGCCGTCTGCGGCCGCACGCCGCGCCAGATATAAAAAGATTCCGCCGCCTGTTCGACCAGCATGCCGAGGCCGTCGGCGCAGGTGGCGCCACACGTGCGCGCGAACACGAGAAATGGCGTACTCCGGCCATAAACCATGTCGTAGGCAACAGCACCGTCCGCGAACACGGTGTCGGGCAACGGCGGCATGTCTCCGCTGAGGCCGGCCGACGTGGCATTGATCACGAGATCGAATCCGGCTGGCGGCAAGTCTGCATAGGACACGGCGGAAACACCGCCCGGTGCAAGCCGCGCCAGACTCTGAAAATGCGTGACCAGCGCTGCCGCCTTTTCCGGTGTGCGGTTGGCTACCACCAGCCGCGCCGGTTGCTGTTCCAGCAACGGCTGCATTACGCCGTAAGTCGCCCCGCCAGCGCCCATCAACAGGACCCGTTTGCCCCTGATCTGCACGTGCAGATTGTGCTGCAGGTCGGTGACCAGACCCTTGCCGTCGGTGTTGTAGCCCGTCAGCCGGCCATTCTCAGCCTTGATCGTGTTGACGGCCTCGGCTGCCAGCGCGCCGGCGACATGCGCGTCGACCAGGCGCCAGGCCTGATGTTTGAACGGCAGCGTGACATTCAATCCCAGTCCGCCATCGCGAAAAAACCGCTGTGCCGTTACGGCAAATGCATCAAGCGGCGCCAGCAGCTTCTCGTACGTCATGTCCTGCCCGGTCTGCCGGGCGAATTCCGCATGGATCTGCGGTGACCTGCTGTGCGCCACGGGATTACCGATGACTGCGTAACGCGAACTCACTGGCCGACGAACTGATCCGCCCGTGTGAACGACCAGGTTCGCGTGATATGCAGGATATCGGTGTCGCGCGAGATATTTTCCGGAAACGGCGCATAAGGCGCGCCCAAAGTCACGATGCGCACTGCGGCATCGTCCAGCAGCTTGTGACCGGAAGAATGGTCGATCTGCACCCGTTCCAGACTGCCGTTGGCCTTGATCGACACCGTTGCCGTCAGCTTGCCGTAGATCCGCTGGTCACGGGCAGCCTGCGGATAATTCAATTCGCCGATACGTTCGATTTTCTGCCGCCAGTCCTCGACATAACGTGCGAACCGGTACTCCTGGGCGCGCGCGCCGATGAATTTGCGGCGCGGCC
>JBFKCU010000474.1:0-2277 GCA_041620115.1 Burkholderiales bacterium
GTGGAAATGAAAAATTGCGTGGCCCGCATGCCTGTTCCCGATCCGATAAAACCCTTATTCTACCGAACCTTACAAGCATCCCGTTCAGAGTCCGCATGAAATTCCTGCCCAAGTGGCGCCTGCGCAAGCCGGCGGAAGACGCCGAGACGGTTTACGTCAGCGAAAAGTTTGGCGTGCGTTCGCTGCATATCGGCAGTGATACGGTTCAGAGCGCCATGCGCATTTCGCGGCCGAACGATCTGGAGTTGTCATATACCCGGTCGATGATGGCCTGCCTGCTGTTCAATCCGGAACCGCGTACGGTGCTGATGATAGGGCTGGGCGGGGGGTCGGTGGCTAAGTTCGTCTATCATCATTTCCCCGAATCACAGATCCGTGTGCTCGAAATCGATCCCCAGGTGGTGGCGATTGCGCGTCAATGTTTTCTGGTGCCCGCTGATGATGCGCGGTTCCAAGTTCTGGTGGGCGATGGCGCGGACTATATGACGCAGGGCGGTGCCGTCGCGGATCTGGTCATGGTGGATGGCTATGACGCCGAATCCCATGTGAAGGAACTGGCCACGCGGGAGTTTTATGCCGGCTGCCGGGCGCGGCTCGCGCCGGGCGGTGTGCTGGTGGTCAATTTGTGGGGCGGCGACCGGCAATTCAACGCAATGCTCAAGCGCATCGAAGAGGTATTTCCCGACAGCACGTTATGCCTGCCGGCGCGGAAGCCGGGCAATATTATCGCTTTTGCGTTCCGCAACTCACCGGGTCCCCTGCGCTGGGAGTCGCTGGACCGGCGCGCCGCGGAACTTCAGGTGCGATTCGATCTGGAGTTTCCGCTTTTTGTCGAAGGACTGAGGGCGATGAACCGCCACGATGCCGACTGTCTTTATCCCTGAACTCGCCTTCTTTCCGGGCTTTCAATGGCGTTGGATTTGTGAAAAAATCGAATCCATATGATCAACAGATCCGGGGATGACCATGATCGACCGAGATGGCTATCGCCCCAACGTTGGAATCGTTTTATGCAACTGCAAAAACGAGGTTTTCTGGGGTAAGCGGGTACGCGAGCATTCGTGGCAGTTTCCGCAAGGCGGCATCAAGGGCGGCGAGCGTCCGGAGGCTGCGATGTACCGCGAACTGCACGAAGAAGTCGGGTTGCGGCCGGAGCATGTGCAGGTACTCGGCCGTACCAGGGACTGGTTGCGGTATGAAGTGCCGGAACGCTGGCTGCGGCGCGAGTGGCGCGGCAATTACCGGGGCCAGAAGCAGATCTGGTTTCTGCTGCGGTTGATCGGTCGGGATTGTGACGTCTGCCTGCGCGCATCGGAGAAACCCGAATTTGACGCGTGGCGCTGGCACGATTACTGGGCGCCCACGCAGGACGTCATCGACTTCAAGCGTGCCGTCTACGAACAAGCCCTTAACGAACTTTCCCGGTATCTGGTGAGGCGGGTCGAGGCAAGATCCCGACAGCATGCGCGGGCGGGCACGGCACCACACGTCGCCGGTTCCGAGTAGACTGGGTCTTGCATGACCGCCGCTCGCCGGGATGGGGCTGTTAGCGGACCGGTCTGCCGGGTCTTTGTTGCGACTGGAATTTCGAATGACACGCGAATATACGGCGATCAGATCCACCATGCTTGAAGCAGACGCGGGCTACGCACAGCCCACGCAGCCGGTGCCCGAGCGCGTGCGCCTCGAGAGCCCGGCACTCGACGTCATGACCGACCTCACGCAGGTGACGGCTGTGATCATTCTGGCCGGGGACACTGTCGATGAGGCGCACCGCAGGATGATTCAGCGTGGTGTGCGCCTGCTGCTGGTGGTTGACCAGGACCGCAGGGTGCACGGTGTGATCACAGCGAATGATGTCCTCGGCGAGAAACCTGTGCAGGCCGCGGTGCAGCGCGGGGTGGCGCGTGGCGAGATTCAGGTACGTGACATCATGACGCCGCGATCGGCCTTGCAGGTGCTTGACGTGCGAGACGTGAGCGCCGCCACTGTGGGTCATATCGTCGCGACGCTGAAGGCGGCCGGCCGGCAACATACCCTGGTTGTCGATCGTGACATCAGGAACCGACAACGCGTGCGTGGCATATTCTCGGCGACGCAGATCGCGCGCCAGCTGGGGATCACCATCACGACGGAGGCGGTTGCGCGTACGTTCGCTGATATCGAGGCGATGCTCGGAAATTGAGCATTGATCGGCAGCGGCTTTACGAGCCGTCAATATTTGGCCAGGGAGTTGACTCGCTCCGGCGCTTCGCTTTACACTCTTTATACAGATTA
>JBFKCU010000475.1:0-2268 GCA_041620115.1 Burkholderiales bacterium
AGGGCTGCGGCCGATTGCCCTGCTGATCAGCACGTTGAGATTGCCGATCATCTGGTAATGCCCGTTGCCGGCATGCTGGTTGAGATAGGTCCAGGCGATCAGATTGCCGCCGCCGGGCTTGTTAATGACGTTGACCGGCCCTTCGTGTATGCCGCGTGTCTGCCACAGTCTTTGTATCGTGCGCGCAGTCTTGTCTGGCGCTGCACCGGGTGCGGTGCCAACGATAAGTTCGACCGCGCGATCAGGTTTCCATGCAGCGGTCTGCGCATAAACATGACTGCTAACCAACAGGATTGCGGACAGCAGGAAACTCCACATTCCGGCCGCGCCGGCCCGGGGCATCCCCATAGCATCTCTCCTCATATCAAGAATGATCACGTCGTGACGCAGGCACTCAATATATCAAAGAGCGACCCTCAGCATCCTGCATATGTGCAGCAATACCGCGGTGTTAGCATTGCCACTTTGCCATCCATACACCAGGAAATTTCATGGACGAAAAAGCAGCCCGCCAGGCCTTTGATCAGGCGCTGGCCACGTATGAACAGCAGTTCGGAAAATTTTTTCTGGCCCGGCTGTTCGGCCTCGAGCTGACCTACACCGAGCATGAATGCCGTATCACCTTCGACCTCAAGGACTTCATGTTCAATCCGCAGGGCGGACTGCACGGAGGGATCAGCGCATTCGTGCTGGACATCTCCATGGGCCACCTGCTGCACCGGACCAGCGGTGCGGGGGCGACGCTGGAAATGAAAGTGCAGTACCTCAAGGCCGCGAAAGCGGGACGTCTGACCTGCACGGCGCGCTTTATCCGGCACGGCCGCAGCATCTCCTTCCTGCGTTCCGAACTGGTGGATGAACAGGGCGAAATGATCGCGTATGCCACTTCGACCTGGAAGTCGGTCAAGCCCGCAACCACGAAAACCGCCTGACGCGCATGAATTCGCGTGTGGTGCTCGACACCAACGTCTGGCTGGACTGGCTGGTGTTCGACGATCCCGGCATGGCGCCGCTGCGGTCCGCAGTTGCCGCAGGACAGGCCGAAATCGTCATCGATGCAGCGTGCGAAGCGGAACTCATCCGCGTGCTGACTTACCCTATGCAGCGATGGACGCTGGACAGCGCCGCCCGGAGCCGTTGCCTGGCGCAATGCCGCAGCATCGCAGTCACCATTGCACCCAACAGTGTGCCCGGGCTCCCCAATTGCGCCGATCCGGATGATCAGAAATTCCTCGAACTCGCCGCCGGCGCCGCGGCTGGGTGGCTGCTCACCAAGGACCGTGCCCTGCTCGCATTGAACCGCCGCCGCGCAGCACTGCCGTTCCGGATTGTGATACCGGCGGATTTTGCAGTTGCGCAGGCGTAGAATCAACGCATTGCATAAGGAGATCCGACGATGGAACTGATTCCCGTGGGCCCTGGTTTTGCCGCTGAAGTGCGCGGCGTTGGTATGGCCGACGTCGCGGCCAGCGACGAAATTTACCAGGCGGTACGCGCGGCGTTTGAAGAGCATTCCGTGCTCCTTTTCCGCAACCAGCCCGTCACCGACGAACTGCAGATCGCCTTCTCACGCAAATTCGGGCCGCTGGAGATTGCCAAAGCCGCATCGCGCGGCGAAGGCACGCCGTTCAGCATACTCACCAACATCGAACCTGACGGCTCGCTGGTCCCGCCCGGACACAAGGAGGAACTGCGCGCCCGTGCCAATCAGCTTTGGCATACCGACAGCTGCTTCAAGATTCCGCCGGCCCTGACGTCGATCCTGTCCGGCCGCACCGTGGCGGCGACCGGCGGCGAAACCGAATTTGTCTCCATGCGCCTGACCTGGGAGCGTCTGCCCGCAGCCACCCGCCGCACCCTCGACGATGCCTATGCCTGGCACGACTATGCGCATTCGCGCGGCAAGATTGCCGCGCATCTGGCATCGGAGCGCGAACGCGCGACCATGCCCGCGGTGTCCTGGCGCATGCGCTGGCGCAATCCGGTGAACGGCCGCGACGCGCTGTATATCGCCTCCCATACCTGCGGCATCGATGGCATGGCACGCGACGCGGCACTGCAACTCATTGATGAACTGATGGCCTTCGCCACACAGCCGGCGCATGTCTACCAGCACCGCTGGCAGCCGGGCGACGTCATCATGTGGGACAACCGCGCGACGATGCATCGCGGCCGGCCCTGGCCCATCGATGAGCCGCGCCACATGGTGCGGACCACGGTCTCGGCAACCGATGCGGACGGACTTGCCGCGATGTGGCCGCAGCAAAC
>JBFKCU010000476.1:0-2244 GCA_041620115.1 Burkholderiales bacterium
CGAGATCGGTCCGCCGGAACACGATGCCGGTGTTCGCGTGCGCGGGGCGCAAGGTCAGATGAACCTTTTCGCCCGTGTGCAAACCCACGCCGGTGGCGCGGATCACGTTCTTCAATGTACGCTGCTTGATCACGATCTGTTTTTGCAATGGTTAGGATGCCGTATCCCGCCGCTCGGCAGGGCACCGGATTTTATCACGTTGCCGCACCGCAGCAAAGGCACGCCACCCGCCTTCCAGCCACGACACCCCCCATATTTTCAGACGACGCTAATTCCCCTAGTCAGCCTGCTTGCGCAAAAAAGCCGGAATGTCGAGGGTTTCGACACCGGACTGCCGCATCGCCTCAATGGTCGCGTCACGATTGCGGCGCCGGATCACCGCCGGCTGCTCCAGCGCACCGTAATCGACCTCCATCGCCATGTTGTCGGTTCCGGTCTTCTGCGCAACGACGACCAGCGGCTTGGCGGTCTGGCGCGCCAGCGGTTTGCCCAGTCCCGTCGCAACGATGGTCACCCGCAGTCCGTCCTCAAGACCCTCGTCATACACCGTGCCCACGATCACCGTCGCCGACTCTGCTGCAAATGCCTTGATGGTTTCCATGACGTCATACATTTCCTGCAGCTGGAATGTCGACTTGCTGGCCGAGATATTCACCAGTACGCCGCGCGCGTCGGAAATATTGATGTCCTCCAGCAAGGGGCAGGCAATCGCCTGTTCCGCGGCTTCGCGCGCCCTGCCGGTTCCGGCGGCCTTGGCCGAACCCATCATCGCCATGCCCATTTCAGCCATGACTGTGCGCACGTCGGCAAAATCCACGTTGATCATGCCCGGGCAGCTGATGATCTCGGCGATGCCGGCGACTGCGCCATGCAGCACATCGTTAGCCGCGCGGAAAGCCTCGTCCAGCGTGATCGAATTGCCGAGCACCTGCATCAGCTTGTCGTTCGGGATGACGATCAGCGAGTCGACGTGCTGCGCCAGCGCGTCCAGGCCTTCCTGCGCCAGACGCTGCCGCTTGCCTTCAAAGGCAAATGGCTTCGTCACCACCGCCACCGTGAGGATGCCCAGTTCCTTGGCGATTTCCGCCACTACCGGCGCCGCACCGGTTCCTGTGCCACCGCCCATCCCGGCCGTCAGAAACAGCATGTCGGCGCCGGAGATCAGCTCGGCGATGCGCTCACGATCTTCGAGCGCCGCCTGGCGGCCGATCTCGGGATTGGCGCCGGCACCCAGCCCCTTGGTGATCTCGCTGCCCAGCTGCAGCTGGGTTTTGGCCTGATTGCGTTTGAGCGCCTGTGCGTCGGTGTTGGCGCAGATGAACTCCACACCCTGCACGCCCTGCACAATCATGTGATCCACCGCGTTGCCGCCGCAACCACCGACGCCGACGACCTTGATTACCGCTTCCTGCGCTTGTGCATCAATCAGTTCAATCATGTGAGTCTCCTTTTTGCACGAACAAAGTAAAGTTGAAAAAAAACCTGAAAAATCCCGAATACCCGAAAACCAAATTCATCCGAATCCCCGTCACGATCAGAAATTCCCCGTAAACCAGTTCTTCATTCGCTCCACCACCTGCTGGAAGCTGCTGATATGCATGCGCGCCGCGTCGCGCTGCCGATGCTCGTCGGCACCCGTAATGAGCAAGCCCACGCCGGTCGCATAGCGGGTGCTGCGCACCACTTCGGCCAGCCCCCCCGCGTACTGCGGCATGCCGATGCGCACTGGCATATGAAAGATTTCCTCGCCCAGCTCAACCATGCCCTGCATCGCGCTTGAGCCCCCGGTCAACACCACCCCGGATGAAAGCAGCTCTTCGTATCCGCTGCGGCGCAGTTCAGCCTGCACCAGTGAATACAGCTCCTCGACCCGGGGCTCGATGACCTCGGCCAGCGTCTTGCGTGAAAGTTGGCGTGAACTGCGATCGCCGACACCGGGAACCTCAACCATGTCCTGCGGATCGGCCAGCTGGGACAGGGCGCAGCCGAATCGCTGCTTGATTTCCTCGGCGTCCTTGGTCGGCGTGCGCAACGCCATCGCAATGTCGTTGGTAATCTGATCCCCGGCGATCGGAATCACTGCGGTATGACGGATCGCCCCGTGAGTAAACACCGCCATATCGGTGGTTCCGCCACCGATGTCGACCAGGCACACGCCCAGATCCTTCTCGTCCTCTGACAGCACAGCAACGGACGATGCCAGCGGCTGCAGGATCAGGTCATTGACTTCGAGACCGCAACGAC
>JBFKCU010000477.1:0-2217 GCA_041620115.1 Burkholderiales bacterium
CGAGGCAAGGAGGTGCGTCATGGGCGTACTGTTGATCCTGCTGCTGTTCTTTTTCGGCGCTGTGGTGCTGTGGTCGGGCCTGCGTCTTTACCGCATGATGCGTGCGCGGTCGTGCGCATGATTGCCGTGCAGGGCGCGCGGCGGTGCGCGGCCGTGCTGTTAACATCCCAGTGCGATGTGGACCGATCCCGGAGCGGTGCGTGGCTGAGACCGCAGGCAACCGCCTGGCGCCGGGCGTGCGCCCGCGCGAAGTGTGGTCGTGGGCGATGTACGATTTTGCCAACTCCGGCTATACGACGGTGGTCATCACGGCGGTGTTCAGCGCGTATTTCGTCGCCGAAGTCGCCGGCAATGCGCCATGGGCGACCTTTGCATGGACGGCTGCGCTGGCCGTTTCCTATGCGCTGATCATGCTGACCGCGCCGGTCATCGGCGCGTATGCCGATGCGCGTGCGGCAAAAAAGCGCCTGCTGGGTATCACCACCGCCGGCTGCATCGTGTTTACCGCAGGACTGGCAATGGTCGGCCACGGCGACGTCGCCACCGGTGTGATCCTGATCATTCTGTCGAATTTTTTCTTCGGCTCGGGTGAGAACCTGATTGCCGCCTTCCTGCCCGAGATTGCCGCGGGCGACGCGCTGGGGCGGGTGTCCGGTTGGGGCTGGGGCCTGGGTTATCTCGGTGGACTGGCGACACTCGGCGTCTGTCTTGTTTACGTGACCCACGCGCAGGCCGCAGGCGCGGTGGCCACAGGCTTCGTCCCGGTCACCATGCTGATCACGGCGGCGATATTCGCGCTGGCCAGCCTGCCGACATTCCTGTTTCTGCGCGAGCGCGCGCAACCGCAGGCGTCCGGCCGGGTGCCGGTGCGCGCGGCGTTCGCGCGGCTGGCGCAGACCGTACGAGCGGCGCATCATTATCGTGACCTGCAGCGATTCCTGGTTTGCCTGGTGTTCTACCAGGCGGGCATACAGACGGTGATCGCGCTGGCCGCAATTTACGCGCAGCAGGCCATGGGCTTTACCACGCGCGACACGTTGCTGCTGATACTCGTGGTCAATGTGACTGCTGCAATGGGGGCGTTCGGCTTCGGCTACGTCCAGGATCGTCTGGGCCATGTGCGCACCATTGTGGTCACGCTGCTCGGCTGGATCCTCACCGTGCTGCTGGCCTGGCGGGCCGAAGGACCCGGGCTGTTCTGGGTGGCGGCGAACCTGGTCGGCCTGTGCCTGGGTTCCAGCCAGTCGGCCGGCCGGGCGCTGGTCGGCTATCTGAGTCCGATTGGCCGGCAGGCGGAGTTTTTCGGGCTGTGGGGACTTGCGGTCAAGTTCTCCTCGATCCTCGGTCCGCTGACCTATGGCGCAGTGACCTGGGCTTCCGGTGGTGATCATCGCCTCGCCATCCTGATCACCGGCGTTTATTTCGTCATCGGAATTGCGATCATCGCCGGCGTTGACGTGTCACGCGGGCGTCGTGCGGCGGTGACCGCGGTAGCCTCCAGCGTGACGGGCCGATAGAATGGCTTGAAACGAGGGGGCGCCAGACCATAAGCGCCATCCGGAATCGCAGTGACAGGGGGAAACATGCTCGGATTCCTGAAGGGTGGCAATGTCGATCATCCCATGGCCGACGCAAAACAGGCCGCGGAGATCATTGCCGAACTGCCGTCCGATGCGCTGCAAGCGCTCGCGGAAATCACGCAACTTCTGGAGAGCCTGCGTGAAACCACGGCCTACAAGGTTGACCGGCTGTACGAAAACATCGATCTCCTCGATGGCGCCGCGAAAAACCACCAGCGCAAACTGGCGCAGAATTATTTTGCGACTACGCGCCAGCAGAAATTCCAGGAGAACCGGCTGTGGACCAGCAGCTACATGTTCTGGAAGGCGTTGAGCGACGCCTACCTGGAATGCGTCAGCCGGTTCGAGGCGGGACGGACCGGCGGCATCGCCTTCCGCAAGAATCTTCCGGTCATCGTTGCGCGCACACTGCGTGCACTGACATTGCAGCTGAAATGGGTGCTGGTGCGCTATGGGCCGGTCGCGCCCAGGGTGTGGACGGATGTCGGCCGCGTCTACCAGTTTGCGGAGGCGTCAGGCGTCGCCGACAGCCCGGTGGTGATTTATCCGGGCTCGCATGGTGGCGGCAGCGTGCGTGGCGAATTCCTCAAAGCAGTGATGCTGAGCGTATCGGCGACCGACGGGCTGAGTCCGATGC
>JBFKCU010000478.1:0-2216 GCA_041620115.1 Burkholderiales bacterium
CAGCCGTAGCGCAGGTTCGTGCGCAGGTGGAACAGATTATGGTCGGCCGTGCCGATCAGCTTGGCCCAGAATGGCATGATCTGCATGTAGCCACGAGCACCCGCCGTGGACACTGCGTACTTGCGAAAAGCACTTTCAACCTGGATCAGGCCGAGCACCAGCTGCGGATCGAGCCCGGCGCGTTTTGCTTCGTAGTGTACGGTCAGCAGGAACTCCTCGCGTGCAACGCGATCCGGCATTTTCTTGGCGAGTCTCGACGTCATTACGGCTAACCATTCCCGTGCTTCTTTTTCATCGTCAAAGGCGATCACGGGTACCGCCTGGTCGGCGATTGCCCGGTTCAGCGTGGCCTGTACGCTGGCGGACAGCGGCTCGTATTTCTGGGCGCCGCCCGACGCCGCCATCGGTGCGATCAGCAGCACGATTCCCGTCAGGCCGTGGAGGAATGTTCGCATATCATTGATTTTATTAATATTTTAACCTCTGTCAAGGGGATGTTTCGCGCCTGCGCATCACGCCGGCCCTTGTATTCGATCTGCCCCTCTTTGAGGCCGCGCTCTCCGATGACCAGGCGATGCGGTATGCCGATGAGCTCCATGTCGGCGAACATGGCGCCCGGGCGTTCATCGCGGTTGTCCAGCAGTACGTCGATGCCTTCGGCGGCCAGCTCATCGTGTAAACGGTCCGCCGTTTCCTTGACCTGCGCATTCTTGCCATAACCGATCGGCACGATCGCGACATCGAATGCCGTGATCGCCTGCGGGAAAATGATGCCGCGCTCGTCATAATTCTGCTCAATCGCTGCGGCAACGATGCGGGTGACGCCAATGCCGTAGCAGCCCATTTCCATGATCTGCGTTTTTCCGGACTCGTCGAGAAACCCCAGGTTCAGGGCGGCCGAGTACTTGGTGCGCAACTGAAAAATATGCCCGACTTCGATACCGCGGCAGATGTCCAGAATACCTTTGCCGTCGGGGGACGCGTCACCGGGGACAACGTTGCGAATGTCGGCAAAGATCGGTTCGGCAAAATCGCGGCCGATGTTCACACCGGTGCAATGGTGGTCGTTTTCATTGGCGCCGACGACAAAGTCGGCCATTGCCGTAACGGCGCGGTCGGCAATGACCGTTCCGCTGAACCCGACGGGGCCCAGCGAACCGGGTTCCGCATTGAAGGCTGCGCGGATGGTTTCCACAGAAGAAAACGTGACGGGCTGGCGGACCTGCGCCAGCTTTCCGGCTTTGATCATGTTCAACTCGTGATCCCCGCGCAGCAACAGCAGCACGGGGTCGCCATTGGCGCCATCGACCACGACGGCTTTGACGGTATGCGCGGCGGTGACCTTGAGGAAGGCGCACAGTTCGGCGATCGTTTTTACTCCCGGCGTTCCCACCTTTTTCAGTGGCTGCGTCGGCGCCGGGCGTGGCGTTGTCGGTTTCATTGCTTCGGCCAGTTCAACATTGGCGGCGTAATCCGATTGCGGGCAATACGCGATGGCGTCTTCTCCGGAGTCGGCCAGCACATGGAATTCATGCGAGCCGGTGCCGCCGATCGAGCCGGTGTCGGCGGCGACGGCACGGAATTTCAGCCCGAGGCGCGTGAAAATTCGAGTGTAGGTGTCGTACATGTTGCGATATTCGCGCTGCAGGTCTTCATGGTCCACGTGGAAGGAATAGGCGTCCTTCATGACAAACTCACGGCCGCGCATGACACCGAAACGCGGGCGGATCTCGTCGCGGAACTTGGTCTGGATCTGATAAAAGTTGAGCGGCAACTGGCGGTAGCTCTTGATCTCGCGTCGCACTACGTCGCTGATCACCTCTTCATGGGTCGGACCGAAGCAGAAATCGCGCTGATGGCGGTCCTTGATGCGCAGCAGTTCCGGACCGTACTGCTCCCAGCGCGTGGATTCCTGCCACAGTTCCGCCGGCTGTACCGCAGGCATCAGCAACTCGATGGCACCGCCGCGGTTCATTTCCTCGCGAATAATGGTTTCGACCTTGCGCAGCACGCGCAATCCCAAGGGCATCCAAGTGTAGACCCCGCTGGTCAGGCGCTTGATCAGCCCGGCGCGCAGCATCAGCTTGTGGCTGGTGACTTCAGCCTCTGACGGTGCTTCCTTCAGCGTGGAAATGAAAAATTGCGTGGCCCGCATGCCTGTTCCCGATCCGATAAAACCCTTATTCTACCGAACCTTACAAGCATCCCGTTCAGAG
>JBFKCU010000479.1:0-2213 GCA_041620115.1 Burkholderiales bacterium
GATGCCGGTGCCGGCAGGGCGGGCGCTCGTGCTTGGCGAGCTTTGCGTGCGCATCGATGCGGAGATTGCCGTGGGGGAGCCGTGCATCGTGATCGCCTGGCCGCTGCAGGTCGAAGGTCGCAAGCGGCTGGCCGGCTCGGCTCTGTATTCGGGCCGGGGCCATCTCCTGGCGCTGGGCCGCGCGACGTGGATCGAAGTGCCGGCGAGCGCCTTTGGCGGGCAGTGAAGCGCGCATCGTGCTTCGACCGCACGGGCACCGACAGACCGGTGATACGCTGTCGCCGATGACCTTGAGTCCCTGCGGTAACATGGCCGCATGGCACCAACGCTGAATATCATCGGGCCGGGCCGCGTCGGGCGCACCATCGGGGCGCTGCTGCAGCGGAGCGGTCTGTGCGCAGTGCAGGACGTGCTGAGTGCGGAGCTTGCAACCGCCGGGGCTGCGGTTGGTTTCATCGGTGCAGGCCATGCGGTGCGGGCGCTCGGTGACCTGCGTGCGGCGGACGTCTGGATGCTGACGCCGCCGGATGCGGCAATCACACCGGTCGCGGGGACATTGTCTGCGGCGGGCCGTGTGCGCCGTGGTGACGTCGTGTTTCATTGCAGTGGCGCGCTCGCTTCCGGCGTGCTCGCACCGCTGGCCGCCGCGGGTGCGCATGTCGCCAGCGTCCATCCGCTCAAGAGTTTTGCCGACCCGGCAACTGCGATCAGTACTTTTTCAGGAACGTATTGCGCGGCCGAAGGCGACAGTGCCGCGCTTGCGGTGCTGACGCCGTGGTTCGAGCAGCTCGGCGCGCGGATTGCAGTAATTGATCCCGCCGGCAAAACGCTGTATCACGCGGCCAGCGTGCTGGTGTGCAATGACCTCACCGCATTGATGGAGTCCGGTTTGCGCACCTATGCGGCTGCGGGCATACCCCGTGCGACCGCGCAGACGATGATGGAACCACTGGTACGCGAGACGCTGGACAATGTGTTTGCGCTGGGTACCACGCGCGCACTGACGGGGCCGGTCGCACGCGGTGATGCCGCTGTGGTCGCGCGGCAACTGGTCGCACTGCGGGCGCTGGACGGGCGTATCGCTGACGCCTATCGCGCGTTGAATCAGGTGGCGCTCGACCTGGCGCGGGAGCAGGGCAGCGCGTCGCCGGCGGCGTTGACGGCGGTCGCGGCAGAATTAGAAAAAATTAATAAAAACAACAAGTTATGATACACCCTCAGGCTGACGGTCGGGGCAGGCCGGGCGAAACCACCTTGTTACAATCGATCGATGAACAAGCCCATCACTGCAGCAGCAGCGGCACCGGTGGCCACGATGTCCGTGGCCGCTGATCCTTCGGCAGACATTCGCGCCCAGGTCCTGCGCGGTATCGCGCTCAACCGTGAGCCCGGTTATCACTTTGCCGGCAATTTTCTCGATCTTTCATACGATCATGTCGGCACCGACTACACCGCGCTGTCGGTGGATGTCGCGCCGCACTGCGCCGAGTCTGACGGGCAGCTGAATCTTTCGGGTTTCGCAATTCTTGCCGATCTGGTGATGGCGGCCGCGGTGCGCGCCGGACTCGAGTCGCACACGCGGCTTGCAACCGTGACCATGAATCTGCAGTTCACCGGTGCGCCGCGCGTCGGCCGGCTTGCCGGCCGCGGCGCGATGCATGGTTTTGTGCAGGGCGCTGCCGGCCGGCAGGGCGTGAGCACGGTCAGCATCAGCGGCGATGCCGGGCTCGTCTGTACCGGCACCGGCACGTTCATGATGCTGAAGCCGCCCAAAGGAGTGGAACTGCATCCGGTGCCGCATCGCCGCCGCGGTGAAAATCCGACGCCGGAAATTCCCGGCGGAAAACTCCGACCCGATGAAAAGAAAGTGCTGGCCGCCGCTGATGCGGCGCTGGCCGATGTGCAACGGCACGGTGGTGCGTTTATCCAGCGCTTCTGGGGCGTGCAGGCCAAACATGTTGCAGGCGGCGCGCAGTCGACGGTGAAAAACGGCGCGCATATCGGCAATCGCGTTGGCCATGTGCAGGGCGGCATTCTGCTGGGCCTGGCGACGGAGAACGCGATCGCGGCATTGACGCCGCACTGGGCGCTGACTGCGATTTCGGCGTGGTACATCAGTCCCGGCGAAGGGCGTGCGCTGAAAATCAAATCACGGGTCGTGCACCATGGCCGGCTGATCGCCGTGGTGCGCACCGAAGTCACGTGCAAGGGGC
>JBFKCU010000480.1:0-2186 GCA_041620115.1 Burkholderiales bacterium
AGGGTAATGCGCGCCGCGATTACGCTCCACGTCCTGGCTGGCGAGCGTCAGATTCTCCTGCGCGATGCGCACGGCCAGACCTGCGGTGCGCGCCTGCTCCACCCACTGCTCAATCGCGGCGGGCTGAGGCGGCAATGGCGAGAAGCGTTTGCCCAGGACGGCGAGGGTCGGGGCGGCGGCTCCGATCAGTTGTTCCAGGGCGCGGTTCCGGACTTCGAGGTCGTTGCGTGCCGCAATTTCCTGGGCGGTGACCAGGTCGAATCGCGCTTGTGCTTCATGGGTGTCGGTAATGGTTGCGTTGCCGACCTCGAAATTGCGCTTGGCCTGTTCCAGTTGCTGGCCGATCGCGGTTTTCTGCGCCTGCACGAATGCGACATTGTCACGCGCCAGCAACACGTCAAAATAAGCCTGGGACGCGCGCAGGATCAAATCCTGCCCCGCGGAGGCCAGTTGCCCGTCGGCCAGCACCAGTTGCGTTTTGCCCTGCTCGTACGCGACCAGATTCTGTTTGCGGTAGAGCGGCTGCGACACGGACACCGACGCGGAATTGGAGTTGTACTGCCCCTGAGATCCCGGGATTGCAGGATTGCGGAAGTTAAGTTCGCGATCGTTATACTGGGTCGAGGCCGACAGCGTGGCCTGTGGCAACAGGCCGGCGCGACCCTGCGGCAGTTTCTCCTGGGCCGCAGTCCAGCCCGCACGCGCAGCACTGTACACCGGGTCCGAGGCCAGTGCCTTGCGGTAGATTTCCAGGAGATCGGCCGCCACGGCCGTTTGCCCAACCAGCAGGCCGAAGGCGATGACAGCGCTGATTAACACGCGGGTCATGAGAATCAAAATTCGTTCTAGAAAACGAAACGCTGCGGTTGTACGGCGTTCCGGAGCGGCGCGATGCAGGTCTCAAACAAATTCACACTGCTGTAAGCGCCGGCATGGGTACAGGTCATCAGCCGTGCCTGCATGGCGGGGGCTGCGCCGACCACGGCGAGCAGGCGGCCGCCGGGATTCAGCGCGCGCTGAAAGCCCTCGGGCAATACCGGAACCGAGCCGGTCAGCACGATCACATCGTAAGGGCCGTGTCGGTCCCAGCCGCGGGCCGCGTCGCCGGTCTCCAGCGTGACATTGCGGATGTCCGCATCCGCCAGCCTGGATGCTGCCTCACGCGTAAACTCCGGAACGATATCAACGCTGTAGACATGGCGCCCCAGGCTGGCCAGCAGCGCGGTCATGTAGCCGCTACCGGTACCTATTTCCAGGATCGAATCGCTGTTTCGTAGGGCGAGTTCCTGCAACATGCGCGCCTCGAGCTTGGGCGCAAGCATGGTTTCACCGTGGCCCAGCGGAATCTCCAGGTCGGCGAAAGCCAGGGACCGGTGCTGCACCGGCACAAAATCCTCGCGATGCACGCGCATCAGCAGATCCAGCACCACCGGATCAAGCACTTCCCACGGTCGAATCTGCTGCTCGACCATGTTGAAACGGAAGCGTTCAATGTCCATATGCGGCGCGGCTGCTGCGGTCATGATCGGATATGAGCGTCGAGGCTGGTTGGAATGCTGGATTCGGCACCAAAAAAGAATCGAAACAGGGCGGGAACTACGCGCCCCACAGCTTGCAATTATCCCATAATTCCATTAGCGTGAACGCCACACGTAGGGGTCCTTGCGGCTGGGGTTGATGTGCTACGGCTGCCGGGTGAGACAAACCCTCATAACCTGATACGGGTAATGCCGTCGTAGGGAAACGTGGAGACCGTGTCCCTCTCCGCTCCCCCCGGCACATCCACTGGAGCGAACCATGAATGCCAATCCCAAGTTTCTGAACGCGACCGCGCAGGTCGATGCCGGTGCGGTGAAGCCACTGCCCAATTCACGCAAGGTCTATATCGAGGGTGCGCAGCCCGGCGTGCGCGTGCCGATGCGCGAGATCACCCAATCGGATACGCCGGCGTCGATGGGCGCGGAGAAGAATCCGGCCATACTCGTCTACGATACTTCGGGACCGTATACCGATCCGGCAGTCAGCATTGACATTCGTTCCGGACTGGCGCCATTGCGCCAGCCATGGATAGAGGCGCGCAACTATACCGAACCGTTGAGCGGGCCGACTTCGCGTTACGGGCGCGAGCGGCTCGAAGACCCGAAGCTGGCCAGCCTGCGCTTCAATCTCGGGCGCCAGCCGCGGCG
>JBFKCU010000481.1:0-2177 GCA_041620115.1 Burkholderiales bacterium
CCACTTTGCCGGGCTGGGTTATGACGTCTGGACCATGGACCATGAGGGTTACGGCCGGTCGGATCGCACGGACAGCAATTCCAACATTGCCTCCGGGGCGCAGGACCTTGCGGCGGCGATGCCGATCGTCGAGCATGAAACCGGTGCGCAGCAGGTGTACATGTATGGCGGCTCTTCGGGCGCATTGCGTGCGGCGCTGTATGCGCAGCAGAATCCGGGGCGCGTGAAGCGGCTGATGGTTTCGGCACTCGTCTACACCGGCGAAGGATCGCCGACGCTGGCCAAACGCAGGGAGAAGGTCGCGGAATACCGGGCGAGCCCGCGACGCAAGGTGGATCGCGCGTTCATCCACAGCATGTTCACGCGGGATAAGCCCGGAACTTCCGAGATGATTGCAGCGGATGCGCTGGCCGATGCCGAACTGCCCCTGGGCGATACCGTGCCGACGGGGACTTACCTCGATATGTGCGCGCATCTGCCGGTGCTTGATCCCGTCAAGATAGGCTGTCCGGTCTGCATCATCCGCGGCGAGTACGACGGCATTGCGGCCGAACCCGATCTGCTGGATTTTTTCGGCAAGCTGCCGAGCAAGGATAAACAGTTTGTGTTTGTTTCGGGGCTGGCGCACGCGGCGACGCTGGGCCTCAATCGCCACAAATTCTGGCATGCAATGGCGTCGTTCATGAACATGCCGGAGAATCGCGCGCTCGCGGCACATTAAGCACGGGCAGCAACAATCAGGAATAGAAATGGAGCAAGCCATGGCATCAGGAGTTTTTGACGACGCATTGATACAGCACCTGTGGAGCACCGACGAACTCCGCGCGATATTCAATGACCACAATCGCGTGCAGAAGTGGTTTGATTTCGAAGCGGCACTGGCATTGGAGCAGGGCGCGCTGGGCATCATTCCCAAAGCGGCCGCCGAGGAAATCGCGGCGAATGCGAAGATCTCGAAAATTGATATCGCCGCGGTGGCCACGGAAATCCGCCGCATCAAGCATCCGCTGGTGCCCGCAGTGAAGGCCGTGCAGAACCTGTGCAAACCCGAACATGGCGAGTACATCCATTTCGGCGCGACGACGCAGGACGTGCTCGATTCCGCCACCATGCTGCAGATCAAGGATGCGCACGCGATCTACCTGCGTGACATGAGGGCCATCGGCAACGCGCTGGTCAAACTGTGCGAGCAGCACCGTGCAACGCCGATGGTCGGACGCTCGCACGGCGTGCAGGCGCTGCCCATCACCTTCGGCCACAAGGCGGCGGTCTGGCTGTCGGAGATGGGCCGCCACTTCGAACGCCTGCGTCAGCTCGAGCCGCGCATGTTTGTTGGCGGCATGGTCGGTGCGGTCGGCACCCAGGCGTCGTTCGGGCCGCAGGCGGCGGAACTTGAAAAACGCGTGATGAAGCGCCTCGGTCTGGGCGTGGCCGACATCAACTGGCAGCCGGCGCGTGACCGGTTTGCCGAATACGTCAATGTGCTCGGTCTGATCAGCGCGACCCTGGGCAAGATTGCCAACGAGATCATCATTCTGGAACATACGGAAATCGGCGAACTCTACGAACCATTCAGCGCCGGCAAGGTAGGCTCGTCGACCATGCCGCACAAGCGCAATCCGTCGACCTGCGAGGCGGTGGTGGGCGTGAGCCGGGCATTGCGTTACAACGTGGCATTCATGCTCGAATCGATGCTCATCGAACACGAACGTGACGGCTCGTCGTGGCGCGGTGAATGGAAGGCGTTGCCCGAATCCTGCCTGATGGCCGGCGGCATGCTGGCGATGATGAAAGCCGTGCTGACCGACCTGCATGTCGATGCGAAACAGATGCGCGGCAATCTCGACCGGCTGGGTGGGTTCCTGCTGTCGGAGCGGGTGATGTTTGAGCTTTCGGACAAACTCGGCAAGCAGACCGCGCATGATCTGGTGTATGAAGCGTCGATGCATGGCATCGAGAACGGCGTGTCGTTTGAGGCGGCGCTGATGTCCAATCCGCAGGTAAAAAAAGCGTTGTCGGTGGAGGCATTGTAGGCGGTGCTGGACCCGACGACCTATGTCGGCCGTGCACCGGAGATCGTCGATGGCGTGGTCCGGCAGCAACGCGCCAGCGGGTGGCTGGAATAATTAACGTTTATAATCAATAACTTATACATGAAGGCCGCAGCAGGGCACCCA
>JBFKCU010000482.1:0-2174 GCA_041620115.1 Burkholderiales bacterium
GCACCATGCTGTAGCGGGTACCGGATACGATGGCCATGAACACCTGTCCTGCCGGCGCGTTATTCACCGCCAGATCAAAACGGGTTTCGGGTTTTTGCGCATCGCCGCGGGGCATCTCCACCACCAGAGGTGGCAGCAGTGCGCGGCTGACCGCATCCGGCGTCACCGGCTTGCGATTATCAGCCGCCTGGTCCAATTCCTTGTTGATGGCTTCAAAGGTGCCGCTCGTGCGGTGCGGCGTCTCGGCACAACCCGCAACAAGAACGATCATCGCGATGGTGGACCATCGTTGCATGTTTTTTCGCCTGTTCATGTTCATCTTGTCGAGCTTTTCCGGCCGTCGCTGCCGCTCCTGGGCGCTCCCACCATACGCTTTTCCACCAGAGGGTACAACCGCAAAACTGTGGTCTCGGCGCCGTTTTTCAACACGGCTTCACTTTCCGTCAACTGCACCAGCCGCGAGTCGCCGTAACGCCCGCCCAGCACAACCATTTCGCCGCTGATCATCGCCATTTTCCGTCCCGGCGACAACATGACCGATTGCAACACCGGTCCGCCACCGGTACCGCCAGTCTCCGCTGATCCGGCCAGCGCGCCCGGAGGGCGCGTGGGATCGTTCAGCAGTTGCGCGCCGGCCGTGCCGACCAGGCCCAGCATGAGCAGAACGGCTGACAATGTAGCGAATTTTCTCATACGACCAACCAGTACTTGTTCAGGCTCAAGGTATGCACCGTCAACTTGAGCCTGAGCCGTGGATGATTGCCGGCATCAAGCTCGGCCTTGCCCCAGAACAGCTGCCAGGGCAATTTTTCCAGCTTCGCCAGATAACCATGCAGCTCCCCGTACGAACCCTCCACGGCGATTTCAAAGCTGTGCTGATAAATGGCGCGGTCCATCGTGCCGGACGCCGGCGCTGTGCCCGTAGGCCCGTCGGCGCCCGCAGTCTGGAACCGGTGTACCGGCAGTTTCCGCAGGCTGACCAGTGACAGGCCACGCTCCCGGGTGAGCACGCCCTCGAGCAGCTTGGTCACCTGGTCCGGCGGCACCAGTTGCTTCTGCAGACCCTGCAACTTGCCGTCGATTTCCGCTATCTGCTTGCGCAACTCGTCGCGATACCGCCGCTTGACTTCATCCGGGTCGGCCTGACCCCGTCCGGCTGACAGCAGCGCTTCGTTGGCCTTGATCAAGTTGCGCGCCTCGGCCACCTGTACGGACAGCCGCTTCTGCTGCGCCGCCAGCGGAGTGAGCAGCAGCGTATCGAACAGCACGACCACGACTGCAATACCACCGGCGGTCATCAACACACGCTCGCGCAACGAGCGCGCGTTGAACAGCGCGTTCAGTTCCTGCCACCGTTGCATCACTTCGTTCATCGCTGCGCACCCCCGGCTGCCGCAGCGGCATTGGCCGGTTCCCCGGTACTCAGCGCAAACTCGAGAAAACGCGGCACTTCGGCTTTGGGTGCGCCCGGCGCGCCCGCTACAGCCACAGGCTGCGGACGGCGCATTTCCAGTGCGGAGAATTCCCGCCCCTGCAATGCCGGCTCGACGTTGAGTTTCTTGATGTAGACCGGCACCAGTTCAGGTTTGAGCACACGCCCCTGGATCGCCACTTCCCCCTGCCCGCTCACTGAAAATCCGGTGAGCCACAGCCCGTCTACGATCTGCCGGGAAAATGCCTGAAGGTATTGCGCAAATCCCTGCCGATTGCCGAGCGTGCCGCCCTCAAGCACCGCGATGCTGTCGCGCGCCGATTTCAAATCCATTTCGAGACGCCGGATTTCGGTGTCCAGCGCGCTGGCGCCCTGTTGAGCCCCGCCCCCGCCTTTCAGCCGGTCGGTGTGCACGCTCTGCGCCTTCAGCAAACCCTGGGCCGACGTCAGCTCCTGACGCAGGCCGTTGACCTGGTGCTGACTCACGAACTGCAGGCCGGCCATCGCAATCAACGCCACCCCTGCGAGCAGCAGTGCACGCCCGCAGCTCAGCAGCAGGCGCTGCTTGCGGAATGCCGCACCGAGCAGATTGATATATTGGCTCATCGCGCCGCGCGCTCCTCGCGCATCGCCGCGCCTATCAGTTGCAGGCACTGCGACTGCCGCAGCGGATTGCGCAATTCGGGCACCCCGGGGAAATCGATGATCGTGCTCATGTCGAGTTCGGCCACGGGAACCGTCA
>JBFKCU010000483.1:0-2141 GCA_041620115.1 Burkholderiales bacterium
CCGGTTCAGCGTACACCTGCTCGCTGCCGCGCTCGCGGCAACGGCCCTGGCCGGGACGTCCGAGTCATTGCTGATTGTCACCATTGTCACCCTCGCCATTTGCTGGATGTGCAACCTGTACAACTTCATGGACGGATCGGACGGGCTGGCAGGTGGCATGACCCTGTTCGGATTCCTGGCTTACGCAACCGCCGCCTGGCTCGCCGGCAGCACACAGTTTGCGCTGCTGAACCTCGCGGTCGCGGCGGCTGCTGCAGGGTTCCTGCTGCACAACTTCCATCCGGCACGCGTTTTCCTCGGCGATACCGGCTCGGTGCCGCTGGGCTTTCTGGCAGCCACCTTTGGCCTGATCGGCTGGCTGCAGCATGCCTGGACGTGGTGGTTTCCGGCGCTGGTGTTCTCGCCGTTCGTTATCGATGCCAGCGTGACGCTCACCCGGCGTTTGCTGTCCGGCGCCCGCATCTGGGAAGCACACCGCGACCATTACTACCAGCGGCTGGTGCAGCTGGGTCTGGGGCATCGCAATACCGCACTCGCCGAATACGCGTTGATGGTGCTTTGCGGACTCGCTGCGCTGTGGGCCATGTCATTGGCCATCTACGCCCAGTATCTTGTACTTGCTATTGCTGCAGCGTCCTACGCGGTCGTTATTGCCTTGATCGAACGGGCCTGGAATACCCGCAGGACAGCTCATGATTAACATCCGTTCCGTGCTGGTCGTATGCCACGACCTGGTCGCCGTCGCTGCGGCCTGGATGGGGGCGTACTGGCTGCGTTTCAATCTGGAACTGCCCGAACCTTACAACGAACAGGCCTGGGAATCGGTGTTGTGGGTTGTGCCGCTCTACGGCGCCATGTTTTTTGCTTCAGGCCTTTATCGCGGCATCTGGCGCTTTGCCAGCCTGCCCGATCTGCAACGCATCATCATGGCAGTCGCCGGCGGGGCTCTCGCGGTTCCCGCGGCGCTGTTCATGCTGCAGATCGTCGCGCCCCGCTCGGTACTGGTGATGAGCCCCCTGCTGCTGGTCATGCTGATGGGCGGCAGCCGGCTGGCTTATCGCGGCTGGAAGGAACGCCGGCTCGACGCGCTGATCCCTGCCGGTCGGGAACCGGTCGTCGTGCTCGGCGCCACTGATGCCGGCGCCAGCCTGATCAAGGATCTCGCACGCAGTTCACAATGGAATGTCATCGGCGTGTTCGATGACAACCGCACTCATCACCGTCGCCAGATCCACGGCGCCACGGTGTACGGCGCAATCCGCGACTTGCCGGCGCTGCAGCAACGCCTGAACGCGCGGCACGCCATCATCGCCATGCCGGAAGCCAATCACAGTGACCGGCGAGAAGCCCTGGAGGCCGCACGTGCAGCAGGGCTGCAGGTTCTGACCGTGCCGTCGTTTGACGACCTGATGAGTGGCCGCGTTACCGTGTCGCAGATTCGCAATGTCGAACTCGATGACCTGCTGGGGCGCGATCCCGTCACGCTGGACACTGCCGGGCTGCATGAATGGCTGGGGCGCCGCGTGGCGCTGGTCTCCGGCGCCGGCGGTTCCATAGGCTCGGAGTTGTGCCGTCAGATTGCGCGATACGAGCCGCAACGCATCGTGCTGCTCGAAAACAACGAATTCTCGCTTTACGCGATCGAGCAGGAATTCGCGCAGCGCTTTCCCGGCGTGTGCATCGACCCGGTCATCGGCGACGTCAAGGACGCACCGCGCATGGCTCACTTGCTCGCGGCGCTGCGACCAACGGTCATTTTTCACGCAGCAGCATACAAGCACGTCCCGCTGATGGAAATCGGCAACGCGTGGCAGGCCGTGATGAACAATGTGCACGGCACCCGCGTGCTCGCCGAGGCCGCGATTGCACACGGCGTCGAGAAATTCGTGCTGATTTCCACTGACAAGGCGGTCAATCCAACCAATGTCATGGGTGCCACCAAGCGATTGGCGGAGTTGCTGTGCCAGTCATTGCAACGCCCCGGAAAAACGCGCTTCATCATCGTGCGCTTCGGCAACGTGCTCGGCTCCACCGGCAGCGTGATTCCGCGATTCCGCCAACAGATCGCGGCGGGCGGGCCGGTCACGGTGACGCACCCGGAAATTACCCGCTACTTCATGTCCATCCCGGAAGCGGTGCAG
>JBFKCU010000484.1:0-2137 GCA_041620115.1 Burkholderiales bacterium
CGAACAAGCAACAGGTGCAGGCCATGGTACGACGTCTGCTGAAGCTGCCCGGTGATCCCAGCGCCGATGCTGCCGACGCACTCGCCTGCGCGATTTGCCATGCGCATGGCGGCCAGGGTTATGGCGGGCTGGGTATCGGGCGCCGCAGGCGGGCGGGCAGGCTGCGATGAGCCGCATCCTGCTGGCATGGGAGCTGGGCGCCGGTTTCGGGCATCTCGGACCCTTCCTCGGGCTGGCGCCGGAATTGCTGAAACGCGGCCACGAAATCCATATTGCCGCCCGCGAGATCGCCGGTGCGTGCAAAGCCGTGGGCGACCTGCCGGTGGCGGTACATCAGGCGCCGCTATGCCTGAACACCTATGGCGGTTTGCAGGAGCCGCCGTTGAACTATGCTGAAATCCTGATGCGCTACGGTTACCTGGATCCGACGATGTTGAAGGCGATGCTGGAGGCGTGGGGTGCATTAATCAGGTCGGTGGGTGCCGACGTAGTGATTGCTGATCACGCACCGACGGCCCTGCTCGCGTCGCGTCTTCTGGATAGGCCGCGCGCAGTGATCGGCGGTGCGTTCAATGTGCCGCCGGCGGTGCATCCGATGCCGAACATGCGGCCATGGGTTGCGGTGCCGATGCAACGGCTTGCCGACAGCGACCATCGCGTGTTGAGCGCTATTAACGAAGTGATGCCGCAGCACATGCGGGTCAACGCATTGCACCAGATATTCGATGGTGCTTCCCGCTTTCTGTCCGGTGTGCCGGAACTCGATCCGTACGGCCCGCGTGATCCAGCCGACTATCTAGGTATGCAGGCACTGTCGACCGGCAGTATCGTGCCAATATGGCCACCCGGCGAAGGTGCGCAGATTTTCGCGTACCTCAACATCGGCTACCAGCACCTGGAACGCACGCTGCAGGCACTTTCAGCCAGTAAAGCGCGCACGCTGGCCTATGTTTTCGGTGCCGGGGAGGCGCTGATGCAAAAGTATCGTGGCGCGCGACTGGATTTCACGTCGCAGCCATTAAATTTTCGGCAGGTCGTCGCGGTTTGCGATCTTTGCGTGTGTCATGGCAATTCCGGAACGACGCTGGGAGCCCTCAGTGGCGGTCGTCCGGTGCTGGTGCTGCCCATGCACCTCGAGCATTTTCTTCTGGGAAAGGCGGTGGAGAGCATCGGTGCCGGTCGTGTCGTAGATTCTGAGGCGCCGGAACCGGACATTGCCGGCGCACTGGAGGCCATGCTCGGCGGCCCTGATTACGCCGGCAATGCGCGCATCCTCGCGGATCGATACGCAGGCCAGTCTGTTGGTACAATGACGGATCGGGCGGTAGCTCGCATAGAAATGCTCGCCGCGCAGGCGGCGAGCCCCAAAAAATGATCGGGCGCGTATCCGGACGTCTCTTAAGCAAGCAACCGCCGCAGATTACGGTGGACGTGCAGGGCATCGGTTATGAAATCGATGTACCAATGAGCACGCTCTACCAGTTGCCGGCGACCGGTACCGAGGTCACCCTTTATACCCAGCTCATCGTGCGCGAGGATGCGCACCTGCTCTATGGGTTTGCCACCGAGACCGAGCGCGCGGTGTTCCGCCAGTTAATCAAGATTTCCGGGGTGGGTGCACGCACGGCGTTGGCCGTGCTGTCGGGAATGTCGGTGGCCGATCTGCATGAGGCGGTGCGGACCCAGGACGGAGTACGTCTGACCAAAGTGCCCGGAATCGGCAAAAAAACTGCAGAGCGCCTGTTGCTCGAGTTGCGCGATCGCCTGACCGTCAAGGGTGGGGGTGCGTCTGCGGCGGCGGGAGGCACGCCCGGCGCCGGTGATGTGGCCAATGCGTTGAGCGCGCTTGGGTACAATGATCGCGAAGTGACCTGGGCGGTTGCACAACTGCCGGAGGGCGCCTCAGTGACGGAGGGGATACGCCAGGCGCTGAAGTTATTGTCCAAATCCTGACCACGTGTAAACGGGCTGACATGATTGAAACCGACCGTCTGATCTCCGCCGCACCCGCTTCGACACAGGAAGAGGTGCTGGAGCGGGCATTGCGGCCCAAGGCGCTCGATGAGTATGTCGGTCAGGAGAAAGTGCGCGGCCAGTTATCGATCTTCATCGAGGCTGCGCGCAAGCGCAGCGAGGC
>JBFKCU010000485.1:0-2130 GCA_041620115.1 Burkholderiales bacterium
CATGGGACTGATCATTTTGCTCTGTTAATCATGGTCTTGGCAACACTAGTTGCCGCCCATGGTGAGAAATTTCGCCCAACCATCTGGGCCAGCATGCCAATTCCAACCAGACCATTGGCGCAACTCGAGAAAAATAAGTATTAAAAACATGAGCTTATCAATCGAGCCGGCGAACCCAGCGCGCTACGCTGGGTACTGTGTCGTACGGACGCTGTCAGGCGTCGCACAGTCCGCGTCCGATACGCGCAAGAACCCGCTGCTTTCGGTCCCGGTTGCTATGGCTGCCGCGTTCCGCGGAAAGTGGAACGACTTCAATGATACGACGCTGGCATTGAATAAAAGTCAATATTAACAAGACACAAAGTCATTTCGCCGCATAGCGACGGCCGGAGATTTCGTATATCCTCAGGACGAAATTTTTCGGGGAGTCCTCGCCATGGCGTTTTATGCTTTCTATGTAATCGCAATCATCGTCCTCATTCTGCATTTCACCGGCTGGCTGAAACGCAACCGGCTGGAGTGGCTGGTGCTGGCGGTCGCGGTGGCGGTATTCCCCGTCGTCATATTCCTGCGCTGACGCTGCACTCGCTGCAAATCATTTCGCCAGCAGGCTGACGCCGCTGGCGAGCAGCATCACCGCCAGTATTCTCGTGAAAGTCTCGCTGCCGACCTTGTTCCCCAGCCGTTCGCCGACTACGGTACCGGCCCACACCAGCGGCAGCAGACCCACAAACAGCAGCAGCACCGTCCGGTCGTAAAACCCCGACCAGGCATACCCGCCGATACGCGCAATCATCTCCGTGAACCATAAAGCCGCCACCGTGGCGCGGAAACCGGCGCGCCCGATGCCGCGGGCGTTGATGTAGATCACCACCAGAGTCCCGCCGCCGCCGCCGAACAGTGTGTCGAAAAAACTGCCGAAAAATCCCACCGGCAGGGCCCAGCGCTGCGAGCAGCGCAACTGCGGCAGTCCCAGCGCGCTGACTGCAAACATGTAGAGCGCGTAGAGCACCAGGAACGAGCCCAGCATGATCACCAGCATGCGATTGTCGAGTATGGCGAACAGCCACAGCCCGGCCAACGCGCCGACAATGGTGGGCGGCACCAGCAGTTTCAGCTCCGCCCACACCACCTGCTGCCGATCACGGATCACCAGCGCGATGAACAGCACAAAGACCAGCAGACTGCACAACGGCACTGCGAGCTGCAGCGGGACTATGAACGCAAGCAAGGGCACTGCGATCATGCCGGCACCAAAACCGGACATGCCGCGCACGACAAAGGCGAAGAATATGATCGCCGCGATCAGTGCCAGCTGGATCCAGCTCAGTCCGTCCATCGCCATTACTTGAGAATCAGCGCCGCGCCGCTGGCGAACAGGACCACGCCCACGGCCCGGTTGAACAGCGCGGCGTCAAACCGGCGGATCACTGTCGCCCCCAGCCACGAACCCAGCAGCATCGTCGGCAGGGCCGCAATCAACAGGGTCAGCACGGTCGCGTCATACAGCCCGAGCATGCCGTAGCCGGCCATGCGCGTGAGTCCCTGAAACAGCATCACCGTGGTAATGGTCACCCGGAAAGCGTCCTTGCTCAGGCGCGCGGCGTTCAGATAAATCACGTAGATCGGCCCGGCGGCGCCACCAAACAGCGAGCCCACGATGCCCGCCGCCGTGCTGGTCACGGCGGCGACGGCAAGCATCCAGCGCGGCCTTATCGTGACCACACGCCCCGCCATCACCACCACGTACAGCGCGTAAAGGATCACGAACACGCCGAGGGCCTTCGCCAGCGGACGCGGATCGAACAACGTCAGCAGATACAGTCCGATAAAAACACCGAGCAGGCTGCCGGGCAGGACGCGCCAGATCTCGCGCCAGACAATCAGGCGCCAGTTGGCCGCACCGTGGCCGATCGATGACAGCATGTTCAGCACCGTCACCACCGGTACCGTGACCTGCACCGGAAACACCAATGCCAGCAGCGGCACTGCGATCGCGCCGCCGCCGAAACCGGCACCACCGCGCACCGCGAACGCCAGCGTGACCACCAGTCCGCAAAAAACCAGTTGCCAGGCGCTCAGCTGGTCCATCAGACCCCTGCCAGGCGCTGCGCGCGCCGTGCAGCACTC
>JBFKCU010000486.1:0-2125 GCA_041620115.1 Burkholderiales bacterium
AGGGCAACATCGGCCTGATGAAGGCGGTGGATAAGTTCGAATACCGGCGCGGCTACAAGTTTTCGACGTATGCGACGTGGTGGATACGTCAGGCAATCACGCGTTCGATTGCGGACCAGGCGCGGACGATCCGCATTCCGGTGCACATGATCGAGACCATCAACAAGATGAACCGCATTTCGCGGCAGATTCTGCAGGAGACCGGTTCGGAGCCGGATCCGGCGACGCTGGCCGAGAAAATGGAAATGCCTGAAGAGAAGATGCGCAAGATCCTCAAGATCTCCAAGGAGCCGATTTCCATGGAAACCCCGATTGGCGACGATGATGATTCCCATCTGGGTGATTTCATCGAGGACCAGTCGACGATGGCGCCCAGTGATGCTGCGGTATACGGCAGCCTGCGCGGTGTGACGGGTGACGTGCTGGACACGCTGACGCCGCGTGAAGCCAAGGTGCTGCGCATGCGTTTCGGCATCGAAATGAACACCGATCACACGCTTGAAGAAGTCGGCAAGCAGTTTGACGTTACGCGCGAACGTATCCGTCAGATTGAGGCCAAGGCGCTGCGCAAGCTGCGTCATCCGTCGCGTTCCGAGCGGTTGCGCAGTTTCCTCGATAACGAAAGCTGATCAGTCGAGTTGCAAGTACCGTAATAATGGCAGCAGGCCGCCGAAAGGCGGCCTGCTCCATTTTATAATCGCACTACGGGTCGTTAGCTCAGTTGGTTAGAGCAGGGGACTCATAATCCCTTGGTCGCTGGTTCGAGTCCAGCACGACCCACCATTTCATCTGAGCTGCCGCAGCGCTACACGTTGCGGACCCGGGCGAGACGAAGTGAATGCTGGCGCGCATAATCGCGCCATTCAGTTGCCGAGGAGTACGTCATGGCAGTTGCCATTGCAGCGGTAAATCCTGTGAAAGCGATGATGCGCGAGGGCAAGGTGGCGCTCGGCATGAACGTGCGGCTGGCCCGGTCGGGCGATATTGCCCGGATCGCGAAATCCAGTGGCCACGATTTCATATTCATCGACATTCAGCATTCGTTGTTCAACCTGGAAACCATCGGGCATATCGCCCAGGCTGCGCTGGGTTGCGGCATCGCGCCGCTGGTGCGGGTGCGCAGCTGCGATGATCCTGACACCTCGCTGTTGCTGGATAACGGCGTGACCGGGATCGTGTTTCCCGACATCAGCACCGCCGAAGAAGCGCAGCGCGCGGTCAATCGGGCGAAGTTCCCTCCGCTGGGCCGGCGCTCGGTTTCCGGCGGATACGCAATTTTCGATTACAGGCCGATGTCCACGGCCGACGCAGTACCGGCGCTGCAGGAAAACACCCTGGTCGTGTGCATGATCGAGAACCGTGCCGGTGTTGAAAACATTGATGCGATTGCCGCCGTCGACGGCGTCGACGTGATTCATGTCGGCGCCAACGATCTGATGACGGCGCTGGGCAAGCCCGGTCAGTTCGGTGATCCCGAGGGTGCTGCGGCCATCGAAAAGGTCATCGCCGCAGCAGTGCGTCATGGCAAAATCGCCGGTGTAGGCGGTGACCGCAATCTGCCGCGACAGATGGAATACATCAGGCGTGGCGCGCGCTTCATCACGACCAACAGCGAAATAGCCTTCATCATGGCCGAGGCGTCACGCGTAACGGGTGAATTGCGCCGGGCTTTGCAGTCCGCCGGCAATTAAGCATAGAGATGATTATAAATTATTGATTTTATTGATATTTTTGGAGAACACTAGATGAAGAAATTCCTCAGTTCAGTGCTCGGTGGCATGATCGCGGCAGCACTGGTGCTGCCGGCCATTGCCCAGGCTGCCGAGTGGGCACCCACCAAACCCATACGCCTGATCGTGCCGTTTCCGCCGGGCGGCAGCAATGACATCGTCGGCCGCCTGGTTGCCGCTGATTTGAGTCCGCTGCTGGGCCAGCAGGTGGTGGTCGACAATCGCGGCGGTGCGGGCGGCATCATCGGATCCGAAATCGCCGCGAATTCACAGGCCGACGGACATACGCTGCTGATCGCTTCGGTGGCCTTTGCTTATAATCCCTCGATCTACAAGTCGCTGGTGCGTTTTGATCCCGAGAAGTCGTTCAAGCCGATTGCGATGATCGGCACCGG
>JBFKCU010000487.1:0-2107 GCA_041620115.1 Burkholderiales bacterium
AGGACGATATTGCTTTTGCGTTCCGCGGGCAACGTCAGACCGAAAACATGTTCCGTATTGTGGGTCACCCCCGGCGCATAACGCTGGCGCCAGTGTTGATAGATTTCGAAACGATTCTGCCGGTTCCAGTTTATGAGCTCGCCGGCCGCAGCAACGATGCCTGTCTCTTCGGCAAGTTCTCTCTGCGCCGTTTGCGCAAGCGTCTCACCCGGATCCTGGCTGCCCGTGACCGACTGCCAGAAACCCGGCCGGTCTGCACGTTCGAGCAGCAGGACCTGCAGATCAGCGGTGTGCACGACGATCAGAACCGAAACCGGGATCTTATGGCTCATGTTCCGGGAAACGCCGGCAGGGTCGGCGGAAAGCCGGCGAACACCACGAACACGCGTTGGCGCCGCTGCCAGTCAGCCGCGGCGGCAGCAAGAATTTTCAACAGCGTATCGTGCGCGACAGGCGCCGCAGCGGCAAGAGCGGCGTTGTCCTTCAACACCAGCACGCAGCCCCGCCCCGGCAGCCACGACAGATCCTGCAGGCAGTCCGCCAGTGCATCCCAGTTGGCGCCAAATCCTGCGGGAAACTGCAAACCCGCCGCCATCACGCGTAGCAATGACAGCTTGTCGGTCACATCGGCCAGCTCGAGCTCAACCCATGAGCACCCTGCGCTGCGCGTCGCATCACGCAGTGTCGCAGCATCGGCACGGTAGATGCCGTTCGCCGCGGCAGTAATCGACAGGTTGTTCATTCGACGATGCGCCTGAAACTGCGGTAGTGGTCCGCAGTGTAATAAAACTCGCCCCCATCGCGGCACTGCGGAAGCCGCAGCAGGCCGGCAGGCTGCCGCAGCGGCCGCTGGCGCTCGCAGCCGACGACGATCCGGCGCGCTCCGCGATGGCTCAACCCGGGCGTGTCTACCGTATATTCGCGGTAATGCCCATGGGGCGCCTGTGGCAGCAGCCGTTCATGGTTGCCGAACGGCGCGCCGTCACGCTCATAAGGATGCGGGCCGCCCCGGCGAATGTTCTCGAGCGTTGCATGCGCCTCCCGGGGCAAATCGCGCAGCCGCACTTCGTGCGAATGCGGCAGGTCGCCCCGCGCCAGTGCGCCTACGGACAGCGCCGCGGCGATGACAGCCCAGCTCAACTGCCGCAGGGGAATACGGCGCCACAACGGTTGCACAGCGGATCCCCTTAAGCAACCATCGCTGCCGCGATCTACTCGACCTTCGCAGCGTTACGCAGCCGGATGTGCAGATCGCGCAACTGGCGTTCGGTCACCACGCTCGGCGCCTCGACCATCAAATCCTGGCCGCGCTGCGTCTTCGGGAAAGCGATCACTTCGCGAATCGATTCCGCGCCGGTCATCAGCGTCACCAGCCGGTCGAATCCGAAAGCGATACCGCCGTGTGGCGGCGCGCCATAAGACAATGCATCCAGCAGGAATCCGAACTTGGCGCGTGCGTCCTCCGGCGAAATGCCCAGCGCCGCAAAAACCTGCGATTGCACTTCAGCGCGATGAATACGTACCGAACCGCCGCCGATTTCCCAGCCGTTCAATGCCACGTCGTAGGCCTTCGCGAACACTTTCCCCGGATCCGATGCCAGCAGGGGCAGATGATCATCCTTGGGTGCGGTGAATGGGTGATGCGCGGCGACCCAGCGTTTTTCCTCGTCGTCATAGTCAAACGCCGGAAAATCAACAATCCAGCAGGGACGCCACGCCGATTCCGCGTGGCCTTTCTCATGGCCGACCTTGACCCGCAACGCCCCCAGCGCGTCGCAAACGACTTTCTTGCGGTCGGCGCCAAAAAAAATCAGGTCGCCGTTGGCGGCGCCGGTACGGGCAAGGATTTCCGCCAGAACCGGCTGCGGCAGGAACTTGACGATCGGCGACTGCAAGCCCTCGTCATTGAGCTTGGTGACCTCGTTGACCTTGATGTACGCCAGCCCCTTCGCACCGTAGATCCCCACGAACGCGGTGTATTCGTCGATTTCCTTGCGAGTCAGCGCTGCGCCACCGGGCACGCGCAGGGCGACCACGCGGCCATCCTTGAGCGCTATCGCCTGTTTGAACACCTTGAAATCGACCTGCGTCATCAAATCGCTGAGAT
>JBFKCU010000488.1:0-2101 GCA_041620115.1 Burkholderiales bacterium
ACGACCTTGTCGAGATCGCGCTGTTTCGGACCGCGCCATGCGGCACCCATGCAAAACCGCGTCGCACCCTCCGCCTGGGCCGCGCGCGCGGCCGCTACCACCGCGTCGACCGACAATGTTTCCTGATTCTCCACGCCGGTGTGATAGCGCGCCGCCTGCGGACAGTAACCACAGTCTTCGGCACAGCCACCGGTCTTGATCGACAGCAGCGTCGACAGCTGCACCGCGTTGGCATCGAAATGCTCGCGATGCACCTGCTGGGCGCGGAAGAGCAGGTCATTGAACGGCAATGCGAACAGCGCCTCGACGGCGGCGTTCGTCCAGCGCGGCGCCACGGCGGTGTCAGCAGGATGCGCAGGCTTTTCGTTGACTATGAGAGTGTCCATGGCGCTCTTTACAAAAAAATGATTAAAATCAATAGTTTATAGTCGATCATCATCGCAGATGCACGAAAAATTGTCAAATTTCACGGGCATTTTACTTAACAACTGGCGGCGCATCACCCCGGCGATGTGGGGCGCGCGGTGCCTGCTGTGCGATGCGCGATCGCCGGCGCGCGCCCTCTGCGCAGGTTGCTGGACCGGTCTGCCGTGGCTGACTGGCGCCAGCTGCAGCCGTTGTGCGCATCCCTTGCCCGCCGCAGGCCTGTGTGGCCGCTGCATTGCCGGGCCGCCGCATTACGACCACGTCATCGCCGCCTGTCACTATGCGTTCCCGCTCGACGGCCTGATCCAGTCCTGCAAATATGGCGGCCGGCTGCCAGCGGCGCGCGCGCTGGCAGCGGTGCTGGCGGCGCGCAGGCCGCAGCGAGCGGATCTGATCGTGCCCATGCCACTGTCGCCGCAACGCCTGCGTGAACGCGGCTTCAATCAGGCGCTGGAATTGGCGCGACGCGCCGCCTGCGTCATGCAAGCCCCGCTCGATGCCGGGCTGTGTGTAAAAACCCGGGAGACATCACCACAAACACTGCTGCCCTGGAAAGCACGCCGGAAGAATATCCGCGGCGCCTTTCTCGTGCAGGGCAATGTGGACGGCTGCCATGTGACGGTGATCGACGATGTGCTGACCACGGGTGCGACCATGAGCGAATTGGCGCGCGTCCTGAAAAGCGCCGGCGCGGCAACGGTTACCGGATGGGTTGTCGCACGCACCGTCGCCGGGAACGCCAGCCGCGGATAACGCGGCGAACCGTCCCCGCTAACGCAGGCGCTGTTCGGCAAAAGCCTGCAGATCCGCAGACAGATTGCCGCTCGCCTGCGCCCGCCGGTAGGCTTCCTTGGCCTCAGCCCCGCGACCCAGCGCTTCCAGCGATACCCCGATGCCCAGCAGCCACACCCCGGCGTTACCGCGCAGTTGCAGCGCGCGCTGGAACTGCTCCACGGCTTCGGCGTGCTTTTGCTGCCGCTGCAGCAAACCGGCATAAAACGCGATGTAATCGGCGTTGCTGCCGGCATACCCGAGACTGCGCGCCAGGGTCTGCACCGCGGCGTCGAGCTCACCACGTTCAACCTGCAGACGCGCGAGCGCCATGGCAAAGCCGAACTGTGCCGGCGCAAGCTGCAGGCCCTCCTGCAACAAACGCAGCACTTCGTCCTGCTGGCCGCGGTTGAGCAGCACCCCGATCAGGGCCTGCCGTGCAGAATGGTGCAGCGGATCAAGCTGCAACGCCGCCTCTAACGCGGCACCCGCGTCACCGGGACGCCCCTGCTGCAACGCCGTCGTGCCTTTCGCGTATTCGGCGTCCGCGCGCTGCCGCGCCGTCGGTTCGCGTACGCGTTTGTCGATTTCCACGCGCGGCGGCGCCAGCGGCTTTTCTGCCGCCGCCGGTGGCGGCGTTCTTGCCGCCTTCTGCGCATCCTTGAAATTGTCTGCGGGTTTTGCCGGTGGCGGTAGCGGCGCCAGCGGCTTTTCTGCCGCTGCCGGTGACATCACCGCGGCAGTCGTCAGTCCAGCCCGCACATGCTGTTCCGGCTCTGCGGCAATGATTTCCGGCACGTGCGCCAGTTCAAGACTCATACGCTGCGCAATCATCTCGACCGCAGCCTGATCCGTGACCGGCGCCGCGGGCGCGACAGTTGCTGGCGTCGCGACTGCCGGCGCC
>JBFKCU010000489.1:0-2099 GCA_041620115.1 Burkholderiales bacterium
AAATCGAATGCATAAGCGCGTTTGGCCAGCAGGCAGGCGAGCATCGGCAATGTCGAATTGACCCCGCTGAAGGTGATTTCACCCGCGCGGATCTGGCGCGCCAGATTGATGACGATAAAAGAGAAAGGCGTCCAGGCGGCTGAAGTCATGGGCGGAGTATAAGCAATCAATGTACGCTTGATGCGTGGTTCAGGCGAACGGGCGCGGTACGGCGGCGACGAGATAGGCAATTGCGCTGACGGTGATGATTGCACCAGCGGTTGCGCGATGGCTGACGGGCTCGGCGCGCAGAAAGACCGCGCTGACCATGACCGTGATCAGGGGATAAGCGGCAATGATGGGCGCGACCGATGACACCGGTGCCAATGCCAGCGCCGAATACATCAGTACCATCGCGCTGCCGTTGAGCACGCCGGTGATCGCGAACCATAACAGGCCGGCGCGCGTCGGTTTGCTGCGGTGACCGCGCCGCGTCCGGCTTACACTGAGCACGGTCGCCGTGGACACCAGATAACCCACCAGACTGGCGGCAAAAGGATTGCCCCACAACAGCAGTCCCGCCTTGGCGCCGGCCTGGGCGAAACCGCGCAGTATGGCGCCGGCGATCGGCCAGAGCAGGGATGCGCTGGCAAGGCGGCCCCGTGCTGCCCGCGGATTCCATGACATCAGCGCGACGCCCGCTGCAACGCCGATGGCCGCCAGCGTGGCCTGCGGCGGCACCTGTTCGTGCAGAAAAAGCACCGCGGCGAGCATGGCGAACAGCGGTGCTGTGCCTGAAATCGCGCTGGTCACCGTAGGGCCGAGTTGTTCATTGGAGCGGAAGGTGAGCAGCGTCACCAGGGCCGGGTAGAACAGACCGACCACGGCGAAAATCAGCACCGCCAGCAGGCTCATCGCCGAGAAATCAATCGTGAACGGCGCGGCGAGCACGAACAGCAGCGTCGCCGTAGGCACGCTCACGGCGGCTGCGGCGCGTGCATCCAGGTGGCGTAATCCCACCCGTGCCGTGACCATGGCGACGCCAAAACACAGCGTGCTCAATGCTGCGAACAGCAGAGGGGTGGTGGAATTCAAGTTATGGTTTTTATTTAATTATTGTGCGAGCGGCGCGGTAATTATCGCGTGCTGACTGGCTGCCGCGTGGTGCCCAGTGCCGCCGGCACCGCACGCCACGCCTGGCGCTTGCGGGCGTAGCTCATCGCGGCGTGCGCCGGGCTCGTTGACGGCAGTCGCCGTTGTATCAGGTCGAGCCCGGCAATTGTGGATTGTACGTGCCGGCGGAAGCAGCGTTCCGCAGTGGCGCCGTTGAAAAATACATGGGTGATGCTGCGGTGGGCAGTAAAGAACGACGGGAAATCGTTCGCCGTCATCGATGAGGGTTCGATGGCGGCGTCGAGGCTGCCGGTGCGAGCGCAGGTCGAGAGCACATCCCAGACTGCAACACCGGCTGCGCGCAGACGGCGCACGCGCGCGGCGTACGGCAGCGTGACGCCAGCGTCGAAAAAATCATCCATGAGTTTCCAGAAACTGTTGCGCGGGTGCGCATAGTACTGTCCTGCGCGCAGTGATTCTTCGCCTGGCATGCTGCCGAGGATCAGCACGCGTGCCGACCGGTCGGCGAGGGGCGGGAAACCCTTGAGCAATGCGCTCACGGCCACATTGCGGCAACGCTAACCGGCGAGGGCCGCGGGGTGCGCGGCCTCGGGCGCTTCCGCGAGGTGCTGCGACAGCACGCCGTCGGCATCATTCATGTACCGCTCGACTGCGGGGTAATCGATTTCGTAGTACGGATGCATGGAACCCGGCCATGCACCGCCGGGCACCACGGCGGCGGCTTCGACCATGAAACCCGGAACCAGCGTCAGTTCCGGCTGCTCACGCAGGCGGTCGGTAGGGACCAGTTTTTCAGCGGTCACCAGCACGCGTTTGGCGGCGCGGGTCAGCGGATGATCCCAGAACGGCGAACCAAAAACGCGGGCGTTGCCTTCGGCATCGATTTCGGCGGCATGAATGATCGCAATATCCGGTTCCACTGCCGGAATCACATACACTTCCCGTTCCGAGCCGTAGGGATCGCGCATGGTTTTCCAGTTGTTGAT
>JBFKCU010000490.1:0-2089 GCA_041620115.1 Burkholderiales bacterium
ACACCAGGATGGACGCGGTGATGGGGTCAGTGGACGGCAGCGTGCGCTTCTTCGGCTTAACGCCAACGAGCATGAAACTGGAGGGGCTCGACAGGCACCAGCGCCTGATCGACAGCTACAAGAAAATGCACATGGCGCGGGCCAAAGTGGCGGCTTGATCCAGTAAGGGTGAAGCGAACTGCCCGTACATCGCGACGTTTGTCCTGATGGTGTTGCAGGGTTGCTTGCGGGCTGACAGCCCGCAGATCATTGATCGTGTTTCGTATGGACTATCATGTAGCCATGACTGCCATAACCACATCTGCAGCAGAGGTTTTTACCTTCGATAACACCTACGCCCGCGATCTCGAGGGGCTGTATGTGCCGTGGCCGGCGGCCGAGGTGCCGGTGCCGAAGCTGATCAGGCTCAACCATGCACTGGCGGAAGAGCTGGGGCTGGATGCCAAGGCGCTGGATTGCGCAGAAGGTGCGGAAATTTTTTCCGGCAACCAGGTGCCGGAAGGCACGAAGACCATCGCCCAGGCCTATGCCGGCCACCAGTTCGGCGGTTTTTCGCCGCAACTCGGTGACGGCCGGGCGCTGCTGCTGGGTGAAGTGATCGACAAGCACGGCAAACGCCGCGACATTGCCTTCAAGGGATCCGGTCGCACGCCGTTCTCGCGCGGCGGTGACGGCAAGGCGGCGCTGGGGCCGGTGCTGCGTGAATACCTGATCGGCGAGGCCATGCACGCGCTGGGTATCCCGACCACGCGCGCGCTGGCCGCCGTGGCCACCGGCGAATTCGTGCGCCGTGAGCGCAATCTGCCCGGTGCGATCCTGACGCGTGTCGCGGCCAGTCACATCCGCGTCGGCACGTTCCAGTTTGTCACGGTGCGTGGCGACCTCGCGATGCTGCGCAGGCTCGCCGACTACACGATTGATCGCCATTATCCTGAACTCAAGGGGCAGCCCGATCCGTATCTCGATCTGCTCAAGGCGGTGAGTGAGCGCCAGGCGGCGCTGATCGCGCGCTGGATGAATGTGGGGTTCATCCACGGCGTGATGAACACCGACAACATGACATTGTCGGGCGAAACCATAGACTACGGTCCGTGCGCGTTCATGGATCATTACAGCCCGACGACGGTGTTCAGTTCCATCGACGAACAGGGTCGCTATGCCTATGTCAATCAGCCGCCGATCGCCAACTGGAATCTGGCGCGGCTGGCCGAGGCGCTGCTGCCGTTGCTGGATGCGGATCAGGATCGTGCCGTGGCCCGGGCGATGGAGGTGCTGGGCACATTTCAGGCGCGTTATCAGCACTACTGGCTGCAGGGCATGCGCCACAAGCTGGGCCTGCAGCAGGAGCACGCCGATGATCTTGCGCTGGCTGCCGATTTCCTCGCTGCGATGGAAGGCCAGGGCGTCGATTTCACTCAGGCGTTCCGGCGCCTCGCCGATGTCGCCGAAGGCCGGGGCAACCTCAGCGACATCGGCCTGCACAAGCTCTACGCCGATGATGCGGCGCTCAAGGCGTGGCTGCCGCGCTGGCGTGCGCGCCTGGATGCCGAATCGCAAACACCGGCGCAACGCGCCGCGGCGATGCGCGCGGTCAATCCTGTTTATATCCCGCGCAATCACAAGGTCGAAGAAGCGCTGGCGGCGGCGGTTGATCTGGGTGATTACACCGCGTTCGAGCAGTTGCTTGCCGTATTGCAACGGCCGTTTGATGAACAAGCCGCACTTGCAGCCTACGCCGAACCCGCCCCGGCCAGCGTCGCGGCCGGTTACCAGACCTTCTGCGGCACCTGAAGGACTGCCACTGCGGCGGCGACCGCAGCCGTCCCGTGAAGTTTTACAAGTAATTGATTTATTAATAATTTTAATAAGCAACAGGAGGACATTCATGCCTTACGCCGATTCCGCCGGAGTAAAACTCTATTTCGAAGAAACCGGACGCGGCACGCCGATCGTGTTCGTGCACGAGTTTGCCGATGACCTGCGCAGCTGGGAACCGCAGTTGCGGTTTTTTTCGCGGCGTTATCGCTGCATCGCCTTCAACGCACGAGGTTATCCGCCCTCGGATGTGCCGCGCGCACGGTCCAAGTAC
>JBFKCU010000491.1:0-2068 GCA_041620115.1 Burkholderiales bacterium
CGAGAACATGCAGGCCAAGTTTCCTGCGCGTGTGCTCGAGAAAGCCGTGAAGGGCATGCTGCCCAAGGGACCGTTGGGATACGCGATGCTGAAGAAAATGAAGGCTTATGCCGGAAGCGAACACCCGCATACCGCACAGCAGCCCAAGACCCTCGAAATCTAGGAATAACTGACCATGGCAGTTCAAAAGAACTACGGTACCGGCCGGCGCAAGAGCGCGGTGGCCCGCGTCTACCTGCAGCCCGGCAAGGGCAGCATCCTCGTCAACGGCAAACCGGTGGACGAGTTCTTCTCACGCGAGACCGGACGCATGATCGTGCGTCAGCCGCTGGCGTTGATTGAGAAACTCGACACCTTCGATATCAAAGTCAACGTGACCGGCGGCGGCGAGTCTGGCCAGGCTGGTGCAGTGCGTCACGGCATTACCCGTGCACTGATCGACTACGATGCTGCATTGAAGCCGGAGTTGCGCAAGGCGGGACTCGTGACGCGCGACGCGCGTGAAGTGGAGCGTAAGAAGGTCGGTTTGCGCAAAGCGCGGCGGCGCAAGCAGTTCTCCAAGCGTTAACGCAGTATTTTGGAGAAAGAGTTGTTCAAACAAAGCCGCCCAAGGGCGGCTTTGTCGTCTCTGACGGAAGTGTCGTCGCATGCAGACAGTCGACATGGCACGGAGGGCAGTTAAAGCATGGCTCAGCAGAACATCAAAGTGGGAATTGTAGGAGGCACTGGCTACACCGGTGTCGAGTTGCTGCGCTTGCTCGCACAGCATCCGCATTGCGAGTTGCGGGCGATTACTTCGCGTAAGGAAGCCGGCATGCCGGTCGCGGAGATGTTTCCGAATTTGCGCGGGCGAGTGGATTTGTGTTTCAGTGAACCCGCCACGGCCGGGCTGGATCAATGTGACGTTGTGTTTTTTGCGACTCCCAACGGCGTGGCAATGCAGGAGGCGCGCGCGCTGGTTGCCGCGGGCGTACGGATCATCGACCTTGCTGCCGACTTTCGTATTCGCGATGTGGCGGTGTGGGAGCAGTGGTACAAGATGAAGCATGCCTGTCCGGAGCTTGTCGCGGAGGCCGTCTATGCGCTGCCCGAGATTAATCGGGAGCAGGTCAAAAAGGCGCGGATCATAGCCAACCCCGGCTGTTATCCGACATCCGTGCAACTGGGATTTCTGCCGTTGATTGAGGCCGGCTGTGTGGATCTTGATCATCTGATCGCCGATGCCAAGTCCGGGGTATCGGGCGCGGGCCGCAAGGCGGAGACGCATATACTGCACGCTGAGGCGGCCGATAACTTCAAAGCCTACGGGGTGCCGGGCCATCGGCATCAGCCGGAGATTGCGCAGGGACTGGCCCGTGCCGCAGGGCGCGCGGTCAAACTGATTTTCGTCCCGCACCTGACACCGATGATTCGCGGTATCCACGCGACCCTGTATGCGAAGTTGACCAGTCAGGTCGACCTCCAGTCGCTGTATGAGCAGCGCTATGCAAAGGAACCATTTGTCGATGTGATGCCTGCCGGCAGTCACCCGGAAACACGGTCAGTGCGCGGTGCGAATCATTGCCGGATTGCAGTGCACCGGCCGCAGGGGGGTGATGTCGCGGTCGTGCTGTCAGTCATCGACAACCTCGTTAAAGGCGCCGCCGGACAGGCGGTGCAGAACATGAACATCATGTTCGGACTTACCGAAGAAGCCGGTCTCACGCAGATCGCGTTACTGCCCTGATCACATGAAACGCGCGCTCAATTCATTCGTGCGCCGGTTTGGCATCGATGCGCCGCGACTTGCGGTGCGCCCGCATATGCCATGGTACTGGCGCTGGATCGGCATCGGCTTGGCTGTAGCGGTGATCGCCAGCGTGGCATGGATCACCTACGATTTCGGTTTGATGTATGGCGGATTCCGCAAGAGTGAGGCCGCGCATTTGCGTGCGGGACTGGATGAAACCGTGCAGCGTCAGCAGGCGGAACTGGCGCAATTGCATGCCAAGACGGCCGCGGCGGAGCGTCAGCTGCAGATCGAGCGTGCAACCTATGGTGATCTGGCGCGACAGGTCAAGGCATTGGC
>JBFKCU010000492.1:0-2052 GCA_041620115.1 Burkholderiales bacterium
AGGCTAGTGCTTACTCCAATCGTGCGATTGCCCGTTTCCATCATCACCGGGTTTTTGGGTAGCGGCAAAACCACCCTGCTCAACCGGCTGTTGCAGGATCCGGCGATGGCCGGTGCCGCGGTGATCATCAATGAGTTCGGTGAAGTCGGGCTCGATCATTTGTTGATTGCCACGCCCAATGAAAATACCGTTCTGCTGGCAAGCGGCTGTATTTGCTGCACCTTGCGCGGCGATCTGGTCAACACCTTGCGGGATCTGGATGCGCAGCGTCGCAAAGGCGAAGTGCCGGCTTATGACAGGGTGCTGATCGAAACCACGGGTCTGGCTGATCCGGTCCCCATCGTGCAAACGGTGGTGACTGACGAACGACTGGCGCCGCACTACGGGCTGGACAGCGTGGTGACCCTGGTTGACGCCGTCAACGGACTCGCGCAACTGGAAACCCAGCCTGAATCGCGCAAGCAGGCGGCCATCGCCGACCGGCTTTTGATTACCAAGATTGATCTTGCGGCGCCTGCGGCAGTGCAATCGTTGACGGCACAACTGGCGGAGCTCAATCCCGGCGCCCGGCTGCTGGCCGCAACGCATGGTGACATCGCGCCGGCGCTGCTGTTCGGCGCCACCATCGCGGCGACGGCGCGCAAGCCGGAACTGGCCGACTGGTTGCGCGAAAGTGAATATGTCCGCGTTGAAGCAAGACAAAAGCGGCGCCTCGGCATCCATGCCGGGCAGCATGACGACAGTGTCCAGTCTTATTGCATTCATATTGACGATCCGATCACAGCAGCCGGACTGACCTCGTGGCTGATGGCGCTGGCTTCGTTGCACGGCGCCAGCCTGCTGCGTGTTAAAGGTCTTCTCAATGTCGATGGCAAGCCGGTTGTGGTTCATGCGGTGCAAACCCTGATTCACGAGCCGGTTACGCTCGAACGGTGGCCCGATGACGATCGCCGCTCGCGCTTGGTGTTCATTGCCCGGGGCATGAATCGTGCCGCGATCGAGGCCACACTCGATGTGCTGCGCTGGAAGTCCACATTGACTGCGGGCACTGGTACGCCCAAGCCGGACCCTCAGGCGTACGCGCGCTTCCTTGCCGCCATGGAGAAAATGCACTGAGAGGAAATCGGCAGTCCGGCTTGACAAGCCGGCAGCGATTAATTAGTTTCAACACAGCTGCAAACGCTTACATTTTCAAAGATTTTCAGCATCAGACGCCGTATCCGCGGCGCGATGTTTCCCGGAGGAGTATCACCCATGTTCGATTTCAAACCCCCAGAGGCCAAGGGGCCTGTTCGCGTACTCAAAGGCGGCACGCTGATTGATGGCAATGGCGGCAAACCGGTCAAGGATCCCGTGATCATCCTTGAGGGTCGCCGCATCAAGCAGGTCGGCACCAAGGGCAAGGTCAAGATCCCGGCCAAGGCGGAGATCATCGACTGCGGTTCCGCGACTTTGCTGCCGGGACTGATGGACGTGCATTTGCATACGATGATGTTCAACTGCCTGACGTTTCACAATTACCGCGTTGCCCAGTGGGAAATCACGCCGGAACTGCAGCAGATGTACGGGCTGTTCCATGCACAACTGTGTTTCGACATGGGCTTCACAACCCTGCGCGATCTCGGGCTCAATTCCAGCCGCGGATTGCTGACCAACCACTTGTGCGCAATCCGCGACTCGATCAACGCCGGCGTCATTGAGGGCCCGCGCATGCTGATTGGCGGCTTCACTACCATCACCGGTTCACACCTGGACCTGATTCAGCCGCGCGCCGCGCAGCGTTTTGGATTCCAGACAGCCGACGGTCCGTGGGAGTTACGCAAGCTGGCGCGGACCAACCTGCTGGCCGGCTGCGACATCGTCAAAACCTGCGCCACCGGCGGCGGCGGCACCGACAAGGAAGAACCGGACATCCGCAACATGACGCAGGAGGAGATCGATGCCATCGTCGACGAGGCGCACGCCTTCCACAAGGTCGCCGCGGTGCACTGCTTCACGCCCGGCGGCCAGCGCATGGCGCTGCAGGCGGGCGCCGATACGATAGAGCACATG
>JBFKCU010000493.1:0-2044 GCA_041620115.1 Burkholderiales bacterium
GCGGCGGGCATGCCCGCATCCTGCGCGGTGCTTGAGGTCACGCCGCTGCTGCGCGAACTGATCGTGCGTGCGGCGGCGCTGCCCGAAACCTACGACGAGCGCGGCGACGATGGCCTGCTGTTGCGGCTGCTGATGGTCGAAATCCGCCGCCTGCCGCCGTGCGCGCTCGATCTGCCGCTGCCGGAGAGCGCCGACCTGACCCGGTTATGCGAGCGCATCCTCGCTGACTTGTCGACGCGGCGGCCCTGCGACGTCGATGCGGGCAACATGAATACCAGTACGCGCACGCTCTACCGGCGGTTCCTGCGCGAAACCGGCATCAGCTTCGCGCGCTGGAAACAGCAGGCGCGATTACTTGAATCCATCCGCCGGCTCGCCGAAGGTACGCCCGTTACCCGGGTCGCGGTCGATCTCGGTTACGACAGCCCGGGTGCGTTTTCAACCATGTTCCGGCGCGCGCTGGGGGTGGCGCCGCGGACGTTCAGCGCGGGCATTGACCCGCACCACGGATAGAAAAATGCCGCGCGCTGCGCGGCATTCGGATTGCAGTTCCATGATCGATCATGAACCCGCACTGGCGGGAACGGCGATCACTTTGCCGGCAGGCGCACACTGACCAGATCAGTGCCGACGATGGTGTTTCCGGTAAAACCGCCTTCCTCGACCGAGGCGCGGTAGGAGGCTTCAGTGAGTGCGCCGCCGGGCACGTTCCACAGGCCCTGCCTGGCCGCGCCGAGCGGGGGGATCAGGTGGGTCAGCATGAGGTGTTTTGCGCCCGTCCGCTTGGCCATGGCACCCAGGTCCGCCGATGTGCTCTGGCGATAATAGATCGGCGCCGGCATGCCGCTGCCCTTGTCCGGTGCCATGACAGTGTGCATCGCCGAATGCACGATGATGTCGGCACCCTTGGCCAGCTTCTCCACCTGTGCGGAAGTCGATGTGGTGCGCGGCGGCGCGGGGACATCATTGCCGGCATCGCCGCCGATCACGACGCTGCCGGCCGGCGTGTCCACCCGGTAGGACGCGTGGCCCGGAATGTGCGTCGACTGGATGGCACTGACTTTCACGTCCCCCGAGGTCCATACTACCTGGGGTTCCGCTTTGGGTTCGAAGTTGATTACGTTGGTCAGCGTGCCCGGGCCGCCGGCCGGACGCTCGCTGTTCTCGGAATGGCGCTGGGCGATTTCACCGGACTGCAGGTAGGCATCGGCGGCATGCGCCGCGAATTTTGCGCAACTGACTGTGTAGCCCTTGGGCGCTGCCGAATCGGTGCTGCAAACCACGTCCAGTTTCGGTCCCTTGGGGCTGAAATGCCAGCGCACCTGCACGATGTCGGCAAAGCCATCGGCATGATCCGAATGCATGTGGGTGAAAAAGACCGCATTGAGTTGCGCCGGCGTGATGCCCAGTTGCGACAGGCGCATCGTCGTGCCGCGTCCGGCGTCGAACTGCAGCCGCACGGCATTGCAGTTGTTGCTGTCATCGCCATATCGCACCAGCGTGCCGGGCCCCGCCAGTCCGTTGAATACGGAGGGGCCGCCCTGGGTGCCGGTCAGCGTGACGATCATGCACGGCGCGGCGCTGGCGGTTGATGCGATCGCAGCGAGCGACAGCCCGGCAGCGAGCATGATGGATAATTTCTTCATGTTATTCCCTTCTCATGAGCGTAATCGGATGTCGAACAGGAAATCACGATCCTAGAGGGGATCAGGTTCGAGCGCATTATCGTCACGAAAAACAAAGAAGTATGTGGATACAGAAACACCGCGCATTGCGCGGTGTTTCCGATGCTGCCTGGACCGGGTTACTTCGATTGTGCGACGACTTCAGGCTGTTACTTTGAGCTGGCACCGGAGACCTTGACCAGTTCAGCGATGCTCTTGCTCTGCGCCCTGCGGTGAGCATCAAGGCCGGCGCGATCGCTGCCGACCACGACTGAGCCGAGCTTGGTCAGTGTTTCATTGAAGGCAGGATCTTTGGTGGCTTTCTGGATTTCGGCGCTGACCTGGTTGAGTATGGGTTCCGGCGTGCCGGTCGGGGCCAC
>JBFKCU010000494.1:0-1992 GCA_041620115.1 Burkholderiales bacterium
CGCCAGCGGGTGGAGGTGAAGGTTTCCGACGACGATTACGCGGTGTATGCCGCGTATGTCACTGACGGCATCCTGGTGAAACCGGAATATTTTCGCATCTGGGGGCCGTCGTCGGCATTGTTCGCGGTGTTCCCGGCGGCCGTGCTGACTTTTGTGCTGAGCCGTCTTTTTACGCGCTGGCGCAGGCGCAAGGAAGTTGAGCCGCCGGCATGAGCTGGCTGCGCAGCGGATTTGACCGCTGTTGCGCTCCGCCGTCAGTTGAACGCCGACAATCCCGTCTGTGCGCGCCCCAGCACCAGCGCATGGATGTCGTGCGTGCCTTCCAGCGTGTTCACTGTTTCGAGGTTGAGCATATGGCGGATCACCGGATACTCATCGGAGATGCCGTTGCCGCCGAGCATGTCGCGTGCGCTGCGGGCGATGTCCAGTGCCTTGCCGGTGGAGTTGCGCTTGAGCAGCGACACCATCTCCGGCGTGGCGCGGCCTGCATCACGCAGCCGGCTGACATGCAGGCAGGCGAGCAGGCCCAGTGCGATTTCGGATTGCATGTCGGCAAGTTTCTTCTGGATCAGCTGATTGGCCGCGAGCGGCTTGCCGAACTGCTGGCGGTCCATGGTGTACTGGCGCGCGGCATGCCAGCAGGCTTCGGCTGCACCCAGTGCGCCCCAGCAGATGACGAAACGCGCATTGTTGAGGCACCCGAACGGGCCTTTCAGGCCGCTGACATGGGGCAGCAGGTTGGCTTCGGGCACGAAAACGTTATCCATGGCGATCTCGCCGGTGGGTGACGCGCGCACCGAGAACTTGCCTTCGATCTTGCGCGTCGACAGTCCGGCCATGCCGCGTTCAAGGATGAAGCCGCGGATCACACCCCCGTCGTCCTTGGCCCAGACAATCATGATGTCGGCGATGGGCGCGTGGGTGATCCATAGCTTGGTGCCGCTCAGCCGGTAGCCGCCATCGACCGCGCGCGCACGGGTGAGCATGCGGCCGGGATCGGAGCCGTGGTCGGGTTCGGTCAGGCCGAAGCAGCCCAGCAGTTCGCCGGTGACCATTCTCGGCAGATATTTCTGCCGCTGTTCCTCAGTGCCGTAAGCGTAAATCGGCGTCATCGCCAGACCGCTTTGCACGCCGCACGCGGAACGGAAAGCGGTATCGACGCGTTCGAGCTCGCGCATGATCAGGCCGTAGGCGACATAGCCGATGCCGGCGCAGCCGTAGCCTTCGAGCGGCGCGCCGAGAAAACCGAGCGCGCCCATTTCGCGCATCACCGCGCGGTCAAAAGTCTCATTGCGGTTCCAGTCACGGATGCGCGGCGCGAGCTTCTCCTGAGCGTACTGGCGCGCGGTGTCGCGGATCAGACGCTCTTCCTCGGTAAGCAGTGTTTCCAGTAGCAGCGGATCGTCCCACTGGAAGTGGCCGCCGGTCAGGGTGACGGCACTGCGGTCCTGTGCCATGTCAGCGCGTCTTGCTGTCCAGAAACAACCTGACCTGCCGTACCAGTTCGTTTTCCATGCCGTTGAAGAAGTGGTCGGCGCCCGCGACGCTGACTTGCGCCGAGCCGCGGATGCTGCGGATCGCGTCGGCGCGTTTGCCGGCATGGTCGAGCACGGCGGGGAGGTCTTTCTCGCCGTAGAGGTCGAACACCGGCGCCTTGAGGCTTTCGGGCTTGGTGTATTCACCGGAAATGCCGATCGCCACCCACGCCTCAATGGCCGGTGCCGCAGGCTCGTTCAGGAAAAAATTGGTCATGCGCGCACCGAGGCTGTGCGACACGATGGCGATCTTCTTGTGCCCCTTGCTGTGCATATAAGCGACGGCGGCGCGCAGGCGTTCAGCGGCCTCCGGAAACAGCGGTGGGTACTGGTTGCCGGGGGCATCCGCAGCGAGTACCGGCATTTGCACCGACAGCGTGGCGTACCCCTGTTCGGACAACTGGCTGCGCAGGGGATTGATCAGGCCCCAGTCGGGATGCACACCGAGGCCGTGCAC
>JBFKCU010000495.1:0-1991 GCA_041620115.1 Burkholderiales bacterium
ACAGGGCACAAAACCCCGCACCATCGTCACCGTCGACCGCATCATTGCCGTCGTCAACGACGAGGTCATTACTGCGCGCGAGCTCGATGCCCGGGTGGACTTCGCATTTCGCCAGCTGCTACAGCAGGGCACGCCGCCGCCATCTCGGGAAGCCATCTCACGACAATTGTTGGAACGCCTGATCAATGACCGCGTGCAACTGCAGCACGCACGCGAGATCGGCCTGCGGGTGGACGACATCGAGCTCGACCGCACCCTTGAGCGAATCGCCAGCGACAACAAACTCACGCTGCCGCAAATGCGCGCGGCACTCGAAAAAGACGGCGTGCCATTCGCGAAGTACCGGGATGACATCCGCAACGAGATTACATTATCGCGGTTGCGTGACCGCGAGGTCGCGCAGAAAATTGTGGTCACCGACGCAGAGATCGACAATTTTCTCAAAGGCCAGCAGGCGCAGGAAGGTCGCGGTGACGAATTCAACGTCGCGCATATCCTGGTATCTGTACCCGAAAATGCAACACCGGAACAACTGCAGATCCGCCGGGCGCGTGCCGAAGAAGCGCTCGCGCAGATCAGGAAAGGCGCCGATTTCCGCCAGGTTGCGGCCGCGTTCTCCGACGGCCCCGAAGCGCTGCAGGGAGGAATGATCGGCTGGCGCGAGAGCGACCGCCTGCCCGGCCTGTTTCTGGATGCGCTGCGTCCGCTCAAACCCGGAGAGCTCACGGAATTGCTGCGCAGCCCGAACGGCTTCCACATCCTGAGGCTGAACGATCGTCGTGGCGGACAGGCGCCACTGATGGTGCAGCAAACCCATGCCCGGCACATTCTGATCAAGACCAACGAACTGGTGTCTGAAACCGAGGCGCGCAACCGCCTGATCGCGCTGAAGGAGCGCCTGGACAACAAGGCGGATTTTGCGGAGCTGGCGCGTGCGCGCTCGGAGGATACCAGCGCATCACGCGGCGGCGACCTCGGCTGGCTGTCGCCCGGCGACACCGTGCCTGAATTCGAGCAGGCCATGAATGCATTGAAGCCGAATGAAATCAGCGCGCCGGTAAGAAGTCCGTTCGGCTGGCATCTGATTCAAGTGCTGGAACGCCGCACGAAGGACATGACCAGCGAAGGGCGAAGGCTCAATGCGCTCCAGGTGCTGCGTGAGCGCAAGACCGATGAGGCCCATCAGGAGTGGGTACGGCAGCTGCGCGACCGCGCGTATGTCGAGCAGCGCATGGAGAGTAATATATAAACGAGAAAGTTAAGGCGCCCGTGCCGACTCCGTCCATGCCACCGCTAGTCGCCGTCACTGCGGGCGAACCCGCAGGTATAGGGCCAGATCTGTGCGTGATGCTGGCAAACCGCGCCGTGCCGGCGCGGATCGTTGTCATCGCCGACATTGGCATGCTGCAGCAACGTGCGCGCACACTCAATCTGCCGTTCAGCCATGTCCCGGAGTTCATCAATCCCGCGACAGCAGGTAATTTTTCGGTGCTGCACACGACGCTGGCGACGCGGGCACAGACGGGTGAGCTCAATCCTGCCAACGGCAATTACGTGCTGAGGACGCTGGAACTCGCTGCAGACGGCTGTCGTGACGGCCGCTTCGATGCGATGGCAACCGGACCAGTACACAAGGGCGTCATCAATGATGCCGGTATTGCGTTTACCGGCCACACCGAGTTTCTGGCGGCGCACCTCGGCGCTGCTCATGTGGTCATGATGCTTGCCGGCGGCGGCATGCGCGTGGCACTGGCAACGACCCATCTGCCGCTGCATGCGGTGGCCGCCGCCATTACCCGGGGCAGCCTGGAGCAGACCTTGCGCGTGCTGCATGCCGATCTGGTGTCGCGCTTCGCCATTCCGCGCCCGCGCATCATCGTCGCCGGACTCAATCCGCATGCCGGCGAGTCCGGACACCTCGGGCGCGAAGAGATTGAAATCATCGCCCCCGTGCTGGAACGCCTGCGCGCTGAAGGCCATGACCTTATCGG
>JBFKCU010000496.1:0-1971 GCA_041620115.1 Burkholderiales bacterium
GACATGGTGAGACCTTTGCGCTTCAAGAGATCGAAGGCTTCCTCACGGGCCGTGATCACGCGATCCAGATGGTTGCGAATCGCGACCAAACCGTCATACATCCGCACCAGGATCCAGTCGGCGTACGGGTTATCGTTTGCCGACAGGTGCCAAATCGATTTGAGGATCGCCGCAAACCGCCGGCCTCCGGGGATGTGCGGCAGCTTGGCTGCAGCGTCTGCCAGACGGCCCGTGAACATGCGATAGGCATCCTTGGTGTGCAGGGTCATCGTGTCAGGTGTGGCATCCGCCAATTGCCCGAGTTTCGCGACGGGGCTGTCTTCCCGGGCCACCACGGCGGCTGCAGACGTCACGTTCGGTTTTTCAGTCCGGGCCGCCTCGCGCAGCTCGTTTTCCCGTTCGCGCAGTTCGACGAACCTCGCCCAGCGCGGATCGTCCTCCACGCAATACCCTGCGGCCACGAGATCCGCCAACGCGTCGCGCTCGGCAGCGATGTCGTAGCCATCGGTGAAAGGTGAATCCGGGCTGACCGGGAACGGCATGACACTGGCCGGCGCGGCATCCGGATCGTTCTGGTTGGGTTGTGGACTTGCATCAGCAGCTGTCATGGGTGACTCCATCTCGATGGACCTCCTTTTTCGGTAAAGCACGCGTTGTGGTGCGTGTTAGCAGTGCTGACAGCCGCCACATCACACTCATTGATCGACCGGCCGGCCCAGCCAGCCAGGATGCCGTGCCGGAAAGTCATGAAGGTTTTCTCCACTTCTGCCCTGCACGCATCGCCTCAAGCATTTCCCGGATTTCCGCACGGCGTTTTGCGGCCTTGATCTGGTGTTCCGGTGTCGCCCGCTCGGCAGCCATGCGCTGTGCCTCTGCCGCACGCTGCTGGCGCAGGATCGATTCCTCATGGTGCTTCTGCCTGGCGGCAGCAACGCGTAACCCCAGTTCCGGCACGAACTGGCCGGCATCGGCACGTCTTACCAAGCCGCGCAGATACGCGATCGGGCTGGTGCGCACTGATTTCGTCTGCATGCGGGCACTCAGTTCGTCGAGCAATGCCTGGGCTTGATCAGCGCAATGCCGGATCAAAAGCCATGCAGCAGCACGCTCTTCCGGAAGCAATGTCCCCGGAAAAATCAGCCCACCACCACATTGCAAATAACTCTCGTTGCTGCTTTCATGGCTGTTGTGTAGTGGTTGTACTGAATCACCTGTACTTCTTTGTACATATGGATTGGCGTTTTCGGCGGAACTGTCGTGGCTGATTCGGTGCAACTGATTTGGCGCTTTGGGCGAAACAGGACTGTGGAATTCCCGCAACCTTGTTGCGCCTTTTTGTGTAAATCTGCTTGCAGGAATACCGCCGTCCGGCTCGCAGGACGCAGCGATGCGATTCACACGCTCCCGCTCACCACCGGTCAGGCGCACGAGCAGACCGTCGAGCCTGATGCGGACGAGAAGCCGAGGCGGTATTCCGGTAAGCGTCTCCTCCCAAAGCCCGGCCAGCCTGAGCAAGCGCCGCGCGGTCTCCTGCTCCCGACGCGTGAGACCGGTCTCCTCCGTCCACTGGATGGCCGACCGGCAAACCCAGTCGTCCTGCTGCCGTTTTGATTGCAGCCGCATCAGGTGCAGCGCGCGAGACAGCAGCAATCCCGCATGGACCCCGCCCCCGATCTCCGCGAGGGTGCGGTGATAGGCCAGCGACGGCCCCAGCAATTGCGCGATCGCGAGGCCATCGTCCCAGTCCAGGGCTCCGGAAGCCTTGCCAATCCGATCAGCGAGCAAGGCACCGAGCCGATCGACACAGAGCCGGAAGTGCAGTTTCGCCGGCATCCCCAGGCGCCGCTCATCCAGAAGCGCCATATCGCACAATACGGCGCGCGCCGTGGTTTGTTCCTTGACTGAAAGACCGGTCTCCATAGCCCATTGCTCAGTCGTCTTGAGAAACCACCCACCAGTCGTGGCGATATC
>JBFKCU010000497.1:0-1926 GCA_041620115.1 Burkholderiales bacterium
CATGAAGCTGATAACTTTCTGCACGGCATCAGCATCGAGCGCACCGCCCTTGAACATTGGATTGTTGGCGATGAAGCCAACGCTCTTACCATCGAGCCGGGCCAGAACGGTGGCGATTGATTTGCCGAAACGCTCTTTCAGTTCGAAGGTCGACTCTTTATCGGCGATCGCGCCGATGATCTTGCGCACGTCGTAGACCTTGGTGCGCGATTCCGGCAGGATCTCGAAGATATTCCTGCAGGCTTCGTCGGAGCCGGCGGGAACTGCCGCTTCCGGCGGCGCCTGCAGGTTGTGGCTGGGCAGATACGAAAGAAATTTTTTGATCGCATCCATCGCCTGCTGGTCCGTGTCCACCGCCATGTCGGCAAGACCGGAGACGCCGGTCAGCAGTTTCCAGCCGCCGAGGTCCTCGGCTTCGATCGGTTTGTTAATGGCGATTGAGGTGACATTAGGGCTGGCAATGGCCATGATCGCGCCCTTGCGCATGACCACGAAATCGGACATGGCTGAATACCAGGTTGATGAACCGTAGCACTGGCCCAGCAGCGCCGAACACCACGGCGACTCACGCAGCCGCTGGTACTCGGTCGGATCCTGCGCAATGATGGCGCGTCCCGCCGATCCCATGCGGTCGGGCATGCGCGCCCCCGATGATTCGCCCAGCATGACCAGCGGCATGCCGCGCTTGGCGGCGACCTGCTTTACATGCTTGATCTTTTTCATGTTGATCACCGCCGACGACGCGCCGAGTACGGTGAAGTCATTCGACACCAGCGCAATATCGCGCCCGGCGATCTTGGCGAAACCGGCCACTTTTCCATCGGCCGGCGTCTTATGTTTGACCTCGGGCCGGTTGCTGCGGGCGAAGCGGCCGGATTCGAGGAAGGAGCCCGGGTCGATCAGGTAATCGATGCGCTCGCGTGCGTTCAGGTGGCCTTCGGCCTTGCGCTTTGCCAGTTTTTCGGGTCCGCCCATGGCCAGCACTTCATCAGTACGGTGCTTGAATTCCTCGATCAGTTTTTCGAACGGCACGACGGATTCCCCTTGTTTCACAACAAATTTGGCGTAATTTTCAGGATTCGGAGCATAACGCTCAGACTTTATTGTCGTCAAGAAGATTGTTAACAATCTTACAGGAATGACGCCCTCGGGCTTTACCGGTGGTGTCAGTTGCCCTTCAGGAGATGCCGCGCAATGACCAGCTGCTGGATCTGGCTGGTGCCTTCAAACAACCGGAACAGGCGCACGTCGCGATAGAGCCGTTCGACCGCCGAGTCCTGCATGTAGCCCGCACCGCCATGGATCTGGACCGCACGGTCGGCGACGCGACCAACCATCTCCGCGGCAAAAAGCTTGGCGCACGACGCTTCAAGGGTAATGTGGTGTCCGCCGTCCTTCTTGCGCGCGGCTTCGAGCACCATGCTGCGCGCGGCATAAATCTCGGCCGTGGAATCCGCGAGCATGGCCTGGATCAGCTGGAACTCGGCGATGGGTTTGCCGAACTGCTGCCGTTCTTTTGCATAATTCAGCGCCTCATCGAGCAGGCGTTCCGCCGCGCCTACGCACACCGCGGCGATGTTGAGCCGCGCCTTGTCCAGCACTTTCATCGCGGTCTTGAATCCCAGGCCCTCCTTGCCGCCGATGATGTTGGCCGCAGGCACGCGCACGTCCTCAAAAATTACATCCGCGGTATGCGAGCCGCGCTGGCCCATCTTGCGGTCGGGTCTGCCCACGGTGAGGCCCGGAGTGTTGCGGTCGACGATGAAGGCGGACACGCCTTTCGCGTCTTTCGATTTCAGATCGGTGCGGGCCATCACCGTGAACACCCCCGCCTGCGGCGCATTGGTGATGTAACGCTTGGCGCCGTTGAGCACATAGTCTTCGCCGTCGCGGCGCGCCGTGGTTCTCAGCGACCCCGCATCGGAG
>JBFKCU010000498.1:0-1913 GCA_041620115.1 Burkholderiales bacterium
CGACATCCTCGACCGGCGCTGGCTGACCAACCGCGGCGACTATGTCATCGAACTCGAGCAGCGCATCGCCGAGATGACGGGCGTGCGCCATTGCATCCTGGTAACCAATGGCACCATCGGACTGGAACTGCTGATCCGGGCGCTGGATTTGCGCGGCGAGGTCATCGTCCCGGCATTTACTTTTGTCGCGACCGCGCATGCGCTGCAATGGCAGGAAATCACGCCGGTGTTCGCGGATATCGATCCGCATACGCATTGCCTCGATCCGCGCAGCGTCGAAGCCGCCATCACGGCGCGCACCACCGGCATCATCGGCGTGCACCTGTGGGGCCAGGCCTGTGCGGTCAATGAACTGGCGGCGGTGGCGCAGCGCCACGAACTCAAGCTCATGTACGATGCCGCCCACGCCTTCGGCTGCGCATTCGAGGGGCGGATGATCGGCGGGTTTGGCGAGGCCGAAGTGTTCAGTTTCCATGCCACCAAGATCATGAATACCTTCGAGGGGGGCGCGATCGTCACCGATAACGACGTGCTGGCGGAGAAGCTCAGGCTGATGCAGAACTTCGGCTTCAGCGGGTATGACCGCGTGGTGTACCTTGGTGTCAACGGGAAAATGTCCGAGGTCTCCGCGGCCATGGGCCTGACGAATCTCGAAAGCCTCGACGGGATCGTCGAACTGAATCGCGCGCACTACCGGCGATACGAAAAACATCTTGCCAGCCTGCCGGGCGTAAGACTGTTTAAATACGACGAACGGCATCGAGCCAACAATTATCAGTATGTGGTGACCCGGGTGGATGCTGCTGCGCCGCTGACGCGCGATGAACTCATTGCCGTGCTGCACGCGGAAAACGTGATTGCGCGCCGTTATTTTTATCCCGGCGTGCATCAAATGGAGCCGTACCGGACCAAGATGCCGGACGCGGGACGGACCCTGCCGCACACGGAGCAGGTCTGCCGCGAGGTCATGATCCTGCCGACGGGACCTTCGTTGTCCACCGATGATGTCGACCGCGTGTGCGGCTTGATCCGGTCAGCGCTCGAACATGCCGGCGCCGTGCGCGAACGGCTGGCGCAGCGGGAGGCATCAAAGACGTAGCCGCAGGTGTGCAGCCCCGGTCCGGCGTTGCCGCAAAACGATGAACCGAATCAGGCGAGTTTCTCGCCCCGGCTGGCGAGCTCGGCCATTTCCTGCTGAAACTCCGGCGGGCCGTACGCGGAAACGGCCTGGCGCTGCGAGAATTTGCCGTTTTCGACGACCTGTTCCGAATGCAGCAGCATGCGGTTGTTCTGCTCGGCGAACTGCTGCAGCCATTTGAGTGCGCGCGGCGGAATTCTCCGGCCCACGGGCACCGCGACATCCACCGGCAGTCCGCGCCAGGTGTGCTGATTGAACAGCACGATCACCTTTGAATTGTTCGGTTTCATCCACTCCGGCAGCGGACTGTTGTCCATGCGCCAGCCGCAGATGAATTTCACGCAGGGGTCCACCGGGCGGTTGGCATAATCGTCGCAGCCGGAACCGGTGCTGTGCGGGCAGGGGCGGCCCGGATATACGGGTACGCCGCTGACGCGGATTTGCAGCCAGCCATCGCAGCAGCCGGTGCAGGGCTGGCATTCACGCGGAGCGGGGGTTTTGGCCAAAACAGGATCCTGTGGTTATCAACGGTGAGGCATCAAGACCGGAGTGTGGCTCTGCTGCGCCTCGCTACTCCGTCCATCACCCTATTATGCGTGCCCGGGAGCACGACGACAGGCCCTAGTTTACTGCAGCCGGCAGCAGTCTCGGCGGCGCGGATTTAACGGATCGAGCCGGGGAGATCGCGCTGGAGTTCGGCCAGCGCCGCTTCCCACCCGCCCTGCGGCGACTGACGGTAAATGCGAAATCCCGGAAACCATGGCGATGACGCACC
>JBFKCU010000499.1:0-1906 GCA_041620115.1 Burkholderiales bacterium
ATCAGTCTCGTGCCCGAATCGGGCGCGCAGGCCTACCAAGGGATCGTCGATCTGGATGCGGACAGTGTCGCCGCGGCGCTCGAACATTACATGGCGACGTCGGAGCAGATCGACACGCGCATGTGGCTCGCCTGCGACGACACCCGTGCCGGCGGACTGCTGATTCAGAAGCTGCCCGAGCACACCGCCACGGATGCCGATGCCTGGCCGCGTGCGGGCCATCTCGCATCCACCGTCCAGCCCCAGGAGCTGCTGGCGCTGGCACCGCGCGACCTGCTGCACCGGCTGTTTCACGAGGAAGACCTGCGGGTGTTCGATCCGGCTCCGGTATTCTTTCGCTGTTCGTGTACGCGCGAACGCGTGACCGGCATGCTGCGCATGCTCGGGCTCGATGAAGCGCGCAGCATCATCGCCGAGCGCGGCGAGGTCGAAGTGCACTGCGAATTCTGCAACCGGCGTTATGCCTTTGACGCGGTCGATACCGAGGAGATCTACGCGGCCGCAATCACCACGCCGGTCGACCCCACGCGCCACTGAACACACCGCTGCGCCGGCATGCTGTGGCGCATCATCGCCTCGACACTCCGGAGTGTGGGGCGTAAACTTGGGATTCCCGCAATTGCCGCCCTCAGTGGTTTTGCAATTACTCTTTTAAAATCAACAACTTACGGAGATTTTTATGGCTAACGGACGCGAAGTGGTCGTGTTGAGCGGTGTACGGACGGCCATTGGCGATTACGGCGGCGCATTGAAAGACGTCGCGCCAACTGAACTCGCCGGACAAGTGGTCAAGGAAGCCGTCAAGCGCGCCAAGATCGATGCCAAGCAGGTCGAACAGCTCGTTTTCGGCAACGTGATTCATGGCGAGGCCAAGGACATGTATTTCTCGCGCGTCGCCTGCATCAAGGGCGGCCTGTCGCAGGACGCCACTGCACTGACGGTCAACCGCCTGTGTGGCAGCGGCCTGCAGGCCATTGTCTCGGCCGCGCAGGGCATCATGCTCGGCGATTGCGATACCGCGCTCGGCGGCGGCGCCGAATCGATGAGTCGCGGCGGCTATCTGCTGCCCAGTCTGCGCTGGGGCCAGCGCATGAACGACGGCGGCGCGATCGACATGATGGTGGGCGCACTGACTGATCCGTTCGACACGGTGCACATGGGCATCACGGCCGAGAACATTGCTGCGCAATGGAAAATCAACCGCGAGCAGCAGGACGAGTTCGCCGTCGAGAGCCACCGGCGTGCGATCAACGCCATCGAGAAGGGCTACTTCAAGGACCAGATCCTGCCGATCGAACTGAAAACGCGCAAAGGCACGACGGTGTTCGACAAGGACGAACATCCGCGCGCCGACGTGACGATGGAAGGCCTGGCCAAGCTGCGCGCCGTGTTCAAGAAGGAAGGCGGATCGGTAACTGCAGGCAATGCCTCCGGCATCAATGACGGTGCCGCAGCCGTTGTAATGATGGAAAAAGAAGCGGCAAAAAAAGCAGGCCTCAAGCCGGTGGCGCGGCTGGTGTCGTACGGCCTCGCCGGTGTCGACCCCAAGATCATGGGCATTGGCCCGGTGCCGGCCGTGCAGAACGCGCTCAAACGCGCCGGGCTCAAGGTCGAAGACATGGATGTCATCGAATCGAATGAAGCCTTCGCCGTGCAGGCGCTCGCCGTTTCCTGCGATCTCAAATTCGATCCCAAGAAAACCAACCCCAACGGCGGTGCTGTCGGCCTGGGTCACCCCATCGGCGCCACCGGCGCGGTGCTCACGGTCAAGGCGATTCATGAGCTGCAGCGCACCGGCGGCAAGTACGCGCTGGTCACCATGTGCATCGGCGGCGGCCAAGGCATTGCGGCAATTTTCGAGCGGATGTAAGAGTCGCGATCACGCGCAAAGCAATCATAATCACAA
>JBFKCU010000500.1:0-1890 GCA_041620115.1 Burkholderiales bacterium
CTCGTCATCACCGAGTCGGGAACGGAGGCCGCCTGGCTCGTGTACCGGCCGGGGACGCCGGTCGGGCCCCACGTCGATGCCGGTCGGGGCCACGATGCTGTACCACCCCATGGTTTCATATCCGGGCAGCGTTTCGGAAATCGAGGGGATATCGGGGAAGAGCTTGGAGCGGTAATTGGTGGTGACGCCGAGCGGACGCAGACGCTTCGATTCGAGGTGCGGCCGCGCAGCAGGCATGACCGCATAAGTCAGCTGGACTTCTTGGGCCAGGGTGTCCTGGATGGCCTGCGCGATGCCTTTGTAAGGCACATGCAGCATCTGGGTGCCGCTCAGGTGGTTGAACAAGACACCACTCAGGTGTTCGCTGGCGCCCGTGCCTGCGGAGCCGTAGCGCAGCTGCTGCTTCTTGGCCAGCGCGACCAGTTCGGCGACGGACTTCGCGGGCACGTTTGGATGCACCATCTGCACGAAAGGCACGGTGCCGATCAGGCTGACAGACTTGAAGTCGCGCGCCAGATCGAATTTGATGTTGCTTTTCAGAACCTCGGAGGCCACCAGCAGTTGTGACGTGAGCATCATCCAGGTGTAGCCGTCAGGAGCGGCCTGCAGGGCCAGTTCGGCGCTGATGGCACCTGCAGCGCCGGGACGTGTATCGACGACAATGCGCTGGTTCCAGGTTTTATGCAATTGATCGCCCAGTGCGCGGGAAAAAATATCCGGTCCCGAGCCGGCTGCACTGCCGATGATCAGGCGTATCGGTCTTTCCGGGTATTTCGATGTACTTGCGGCATGGGTCGCGGGTGCTGCCAGCAGCGCGGGCGCGATGAGCGCCACCATTAGTGTTGCGATACGCATTTTCATACTCCTCCGGTTGACGTTTTGAAACGGGTGGCACGGACATCGGTGTGTCCGCACTCTTTTACAAAAAAACGCCGCACAGAGCGCGGCGTTTTTCATGGATGCATACTGTTTTTTTATTTCCCCTTGGCGCCGGAGACCTTGACCAGTTCGCTCACGCGTTTGGTCTCGTCACGCCGCCACTCGTCGAGCACCTTGCGGTCGCCGGCGACGACTTCGATGCCCAGGCTTTTCAGGCGTTCGGCGAATGCCGGCTCCTTGGCGGCCTTTACCACTTCGGCGCTGACCTGGTTGAGAATTGCGGTCGGCGTGCCTTTGGGTGCCACGATGCTGTACCAGCCGTACATCGCGTAGCCGGGGACGGTTTCAGCGATGGCGGGTACGTCGGGCAACAACGGCGCGCGTTTCGGCGGGGTTACGCCCAGTGCGCGCAGGCGGCCACTTTCGATGTGGGGCTTGGCCGCCGGCAGCACCGCGTAGGTGATCTGCACTTCGTTGGCGATGGTGTCGATGATCGCCTGTGCCACGCCCTTGTACGGCACGTGCAGCATGTCGGTCTTGGTCAGCTGGGTCAGCAGCACGCCCGAGAGATGTTCGGACGCGCCGGTGCCGGCGGAGCCATAGCGGATTTTTCCGGGCGATTTTTTCGCCAGATCAATCAGCTCCTTGACCGACTTCGCGGGCAGCGTCGGATTGGCCAGCAGGATGAACGGCACGGTGCCGATCAGCGCGATGGAATGGAAGTCCCGGGCCAGATCGAACTTGAGATCGGTCAGGACCTGCGAGGCCACGAACAACTGCGAGGTCAGCATCATCCAGGTGTAACCGTCGGGTGCGGCCTGCAGCGTCAGATCGGCGCTGATCGCGCCGGCGGCACCGGGACGGGAATCGACGACGATGCGCTGGTTCCAGGTCTGGTAGAGGCGGTCGGACACCAGCCGCGAAATGATGTCCGGGCCGGAACCCGGTGCACTGCCGATGATCAGGCGCACGGGCTTTTCCGGGAACCCCGCGGCTTGTGCCATGGGTGCA
>JBFKCU010000501.1:0-1877 GCA_041620115.1 Burkholderiales bacterium
GGCGGCAGCATCACCGCGCCGGCCTCGATGAAAACCTGCAGCAGGCCTTCTGCGGCAAGCCGGCGGTTGGTCGTTTCCGAACCCGGGGCGATGAACAGGCGCACGTTCGAGGCGAGGCGGCGGCCCCTGAGGATGGCGGCCGTGGTCACGAGGTCCTCCCACATGCCGGAGCCGCAGGAACCGATGAAGGCGTGGTCGATCGCAGTACCTTCCACTTTGGAGATGTCCACCGCGTTTTCCACGCTGCCCGGCAGCGAAACCTGCGGTTCCAGTTGCGCGATGTCGAGCACGAGATCGGCGTCATAACGGGCATCGGCATCGGAGTAGACCGGCGTGAATGGCCGCTGCGCGTGCTTGCGCGCGTGTTCCAGTATGGCTGCGGACGGCGGGACAAACACGCCGTAGGCGCGGATTTCAGTCGGCGTCGAACACAGCGCGGCGCGCGACGCGAGGTCGAACTGTTCCAGGTCGCCGGCGTATTCGAGCACGCGGTAATCGAGATCGGCAGCGAGCCCCCCCTGTTTCAGCATCGCCGCGAAATGAAAGCCGACATCGCGAGCATGTACGCCCGGCTGCAACTGTCCTTTGAGCGTCAGACGTACGGTCTTGGGTACCACGACCCAGTTGGTTCCGGTGGCCAGCACGCGCGAGATTTCGGCGCCCATGCGGAAGCCGAAAGCGCCGATGGCGCCGGCATTGGTGGCGTGACGGTCATTGTCGAAATAAAACATGCCCGGCAGCAGCATGCCGCTTTCCATCGGAAAGATATGGCCGTGGCCGCCGCGGCCGACATCGAAGAAGTTTTTCACACCCCATTGCGCTGCGGCCTTGCGGTTGAACGCGCCGCGCTCCGCCGCGCGCGCGCTGCCGTAAATGACGTCGTGGTCGGTGACCATGAGCACTTTGTCCGGCGCGGCGAGCCGGGTGATGCCCAGTGCATCGAGTTCGCGCTTCGCACCCATAACCACGCCGTCGTGGATCATGATGAAATCCGGATCCGGATACACCACGTCACCCGGACGCACGGCGGATTTGCCGCTTTTCAGGGCGAGTGTTTTTTCAACTGCGGTGAGTGCGGTCATCAGGCGAGGCTAGGGTCAGGCTGCCACGCTGTCAAGGCGATGGACATGCACCGGGTGCGGGTGCACACTGGACCGACCATGAAATCCGCCGTGACCGCAGGGGTGTTGTGCGGCGCCGTTCTGGCGCTGGCCATGGCTGCGCCGGCGCACGGCACGGCGCAGTTCGACAACCTGGTGCGCAGCCCGTTTGTGCACTGTGCTTTTTACAAACAATATGAAATCGATCCGCGTACCGGTGACCGGCTGCTGGTCGAAGGCCGTTCCGATTCGCTGACGCATTATCAGCGATTGCGCGGAGCGCGCGTGCGGTCCATCGATACGCGGCGCGCGGGGGCGGTGGACGTCAGGGTCGTGCGTGGCAGCAAGTACCTGCATTACATCGAACATTCTGCCGGCATGTATGTGGTGACCACGATCTACGCCTGCCTGGAACGCGATGCGCAATCGGGCACCTGTATCAATTACGGTGCGATGAACGCACGGCATTTCGACGCGCGGGTGCTGCGTGAGCCTGATCAGGTCTATGAAGAATTGCGCGCGTACGCCGAGCCCGGCTTCTGCGACCACAGCTTCCTCAATTTGCAGGAAGCCGCCCACACACCGCCACAGTGAAATTATAAGTTATTGATTTAATTGATTATTTTATGCCGCCCTGAGGCGTCCGGCACGGCAGTCCTCGATCTTGCGGCGCAGGTAATCCGCCGCCCAGTCAATTTCCTCGGCGGTATTGAAACGGCCGATGGTGATGCGGATCGAATTGCCGGCCATGGCGGCGTCGGAACCCAGCGCCTGCAA
>JBFKCU010000502.1:0-1863 GCA_041620115.1 Burkholderiales bacterium
AATCGGGAACCCACGGTATCGAATTCAGCATACACGGCGCCCCGGAGGCGGGCAACCATGAGAAATCGCAAGTAAATGTTTTATTTAATGATTACGCCGGGCCGGTGCCGAAAGCGCGGCGCTTGCCGATGCAGTCCTTGCGCCGTCTAGCCCGCCAGCGTGGCGCGCAGCCAGCCGGCGATGCCATCCGCAATGACTGAGTCCTTCATGCCGGGCGTGCGCCCCATGTGTCCGCCTTCGGGATACACCCGCGCAGACTTGGGTTGACCGTGCTCCAGCAGCAGGTACACGTCTTCGATCGGCGCCTGATCATCGCGCTTGCCATTGACGGCGAGCAGCGGCGCGCTGGGTCCATCGAGCAGCCCCTGGTCCTGCAACGACAGCGCGGGTGCACGCGCCAGCACTTCCTCGAGCGTGCTCACCCCCATCACCCAGCTGCGCGCGTCAAGCAGACTCGATGGTCCCAGCAGGTAGTTCGACGCGGTCCGGGTCAGCGCCGGCTCCAGCCAGGCACGCTGGAATCCGTGGTGCACGTTGCCGCCCTGGGTCACCGCCGCCTTGATGCGCGCAACCTCCACATGCGCCAGCTTCGCCGCCCAGTAACCGCCGAAACTGCCGCCCCAGACGCCGATGCGGGCGCCGTCCACATCGCTGCGTTGCTGCAGATGGTCAATTGCCGCCGAAAAGGTGCGCTCGGCACCGGCGTCAAGGTAGCGCAGCGGATTGTCGCCGGCGCCCGGCATATCGATGGTCAGTGTGGCCAGTCCGTGCCGGTGCAGCACGGCGCTGTTGCGCTGCCGGTCTTCCTTCCAGCCGTCGACCCCGCCCCAGTGCATGACCACCGGCGGGCGCGTCGCACCCGCGGGAATCTGCAGGTAAGCGGTCAATGCACCGCTGTCAAAGGGAATCTCGAGCACCTGCAGGTGCGGATCGAAATAGCGTGCAGCCTTGCGAAAGTTGCGCAATGCATGCTGATGGGCCTGCTGCTTGCCGGGTGTGCTCGCCACCGGGTAACGGCCGGTGCGACAGTTGGCGTAGGCCAGCGTGTAGGCATCGGCCACGCGCTGCGGATCCGCACCGCCGGCAAGCAGTCGGTCCCCCTCGCTTTCATGACGCAATCCGATTGCACACCAGACTGCAGCCCAGTGATCGCGGTCGAGGCTTTGCAACGCTGCCGCCGCTGCCTTTCCGTCTGCGACACTGACAGCCTCCAGCGGATTCAGCCGCCCGGCGCGGCGCAGGATTTCCGCCTTGACCTGTTCCAGCGTACGCTCGCCGGAACCGCTTCCGTTCTCCGCCACGGTGCTACTCGACCACTTTGCCGAGCAGCGTCACGACATCCGTTTTGTTATGCACCATCTGCTCCGGGAACACCACGGTAATCGCATCGGTCGGACAGATCGACTGGCACAGGCCGCAGTACCAGCACTCGTCGGGATATTTGATCACCGGCAGTGTTTCGCGGTTGTCTTCTTCCTTGTAGATCAGGTCACCCGGACAAATCCAGTCGCAGAGATTGCATTTGACGCAGGTTTCCGCATTGATGCGGATCGGGTTGAACACGCTTTCAGCTTCCGGCGGCATCGTCACTCCTCTATACCAGGGCTGCCGCCCGGCCGCGGCTGAATGCGGCGGAGAGCGGCTGATCGGTGGACAGCGTACGCGTGACCGGACCGGTCTCACCGCGCTCGACGATGACAAACTTGCGCCAGTTCACATCGTCGGTTTTTTGATAATCCAGCCGCCAGTGCGCCGAGCCGGTGCGGGTTTCCCGGCGCGCCATCGATGCGGTTGCCATGATTTCTGCGTTCATGCGGATGTTTTTTGCCTCGTGCACACGCATCAGTCCGTGCAGGTCGTCCG
>JBFKCU010000503.1:0-1835 GCA_041620115.1 Burkholderiales bacterium
ACCCCACCTCTTCGTCATAGGAAAAGGCCAGGTGCACCGGCGCTTTCATGCCGCGCTGCACGAACGGCGGCACCACGGCCAGCGCACATGCAATGAAACTTTTCATGTCGGATGTGCCGCGGCCATAGAGGCGGCCGTCGCGCTCGACCACCGCGAACGGATCGCTGGACCAGTCCTGCCCGTCCACGGGCACGACATCGGTATGTCCCGAAAGCGCCACACCCGGCACACCGCGCGGCCCCAGCGTTGCAAACAGGTTGGCCTTGCGCTTGTCCCGGTCAAATGTCAGGCGCACGTCGGCAGCGAGCGGCCGCAGCAGCTCGCGCACATAATCAATCAGGTCGAGATTGGACTCCCGGCTGACCGTGGGAAAAGCGATCAGCTCGCGGATCAGCTTGAGGGTTTCGGCGCCGGGCGCGACATCCGGTTTCATCAGAACGTCCGTCGTTAAAGGGCCAGCATAGGCACGCGGTCATGCACTGTCAACGCACGCCCATCGGTGACGGTGCGATGCGGTATGCTTCCCTTTCGTCCATCCCGGGGAGGCAGGGCCATGATGAACATGCGAGAATTTGCAGCCGTATTGACCTGTACCGCAGTCCTGGCCGCAACGCCGGCAGCGGCCGCCGACCTGAGCATTGCACTGGGTGCTGATGTCACCAGCATCGATCCGCATTTCCACAACCTCACGCCCAACAATAATGTCGGCAACCACGTCTTTGAAACCCTGGTGGCCAAGGATGCGCGCGGACGGCTGAAGCCGGCCCTGGCCGAATCCTGGCGAGCGGTCGATGAAACCAGTTGGGAATTCAAACTGCGCCGCGGCGTCAAATTCCACGACGGCACGGACTTCACCGCCGCCGATGTCGTCGCCACACTGGACCGCGTGCCCAATGTACCGAACAGCCCCTCCTCGTTTGCCACCTACAGCAAGCAGATTACCGAAAAAATCGTCGTCGATGCACACACGATCCGCTTCAAGACCGCGAAACCATACCCGCTGATGCCCAATGACATGGGCACCATCATGATCATCCCGGCGCGGGCAAAAGCCGCAACCACCGACGACTTCAACTCAGGCAAGGCCACCATCGGCACCGGCCCCTACAAGTTCATCCGCTGGCAGAAAGGCGACCGCGTTGAGCTCGCGCGACACGACAGTTATTGGGGTGCGAAACCGGCGTGGGAAAAAGTCACTTTCCGCATCATCACGTCGGACCCCACCCGTGTGGCCGCGCTGCTGGCCGGTGACGTGCGCGCCATTGAAAGCGTGCCGACCTCTGATCTGGCGAAAGTCGCCAAGAACCCGGATCTCTCCGTCTATCGCCAGGTTTCGCACCGAGTCATGTACCTGCATATCGACAGCAACCGCGACCAGTCGCCACACGTGACGGACAAGGCCGGCAAACCGCTTGAGCGCAATCCGCTGAAAGATGTGCGCGTGCGCCTGGCGCTTTCGAAGGCCATCAACCGGCAGGCGCTGGTGGAGCGCCTGATGGAAGGTGCTGCAGTCGTCACCGGCCAGGTTATGCCGGAGGGCATGTTCGGCTACGATCCGCAGCGAAAAGCAGAACCCTACGACCCGGAAGGCGCGCGCAAACTGCTGGCTGCTGCCGGTTACCCGGACGGATTCGGCCTGACCATTCACGGACCGAACAACCGTTATGTCAATGACGAGCAGGTGGCACAGGCCATCGCACAGATGCTGACCCGCATCGGCGTGGTCACCAAGGTTGATACCATGCCCTCCGCGGTGTATTTCGGCCGCGCCAACAAGCTCGAATTCAGCCTGATGCTGGTGGGCTGGGGGTCGGACACCGCGGAAGCCTCATCCC
>JBFKCU010000504.1:0-1832 GCA_041620115.1 Burkholderiales bacterium
GGTTGGATTGCGACACTCGCCGGCTGGATCGTCACCGAAATCGGCCGCCAGCCCTGGCTGGTGACGGGGATACTGCGCACGGCCGACGCGGTGGGTCATGTGTCCGGTGCGCAGCTCGGTGCCAGCCTGACCGGCTATGTGATTACCTACAGCATGATGCTGCTGGCGTATATCGTGGTGCTGACCCACATGGCCGGTAGCGGCACGACAGCGGGGGTGAGCAAATGAATATCGACCTGCCGGTGATTTTTGCGGCGCTGATGGGTATGGCCATTCTCGCCTATGTCGTGCTCGACGGTTATGACCTCGGCGTCGGCATGCTGATGCCCGCTGCGACGCCGGATCAGCAGGATGTGATGGTGGCGTCGATCGGGCCGTTCTGGGATGCCAACGAGACCTGGCTGGTGCTGGGCATCGGCCTGCTGCTGGTGGCCTTTCCAAAGGCGCACGGCGTCGTGCTGGGCGAGCTGTATCTGCCGGTAGTCGCGATGCTGATCGGCCTGATGTTGCGCGGCGTCGCGTTTGAGTTCCGCATGAAGGCGCTGGGCTGGCACGCGGAACTGTGGAACTGGCTGTTCTGGTTCGGCTCGTTCCTGGCGAGCCTCGCACAGGGCTTTATGCTCGGCCGCTACATCACCGGTTTCGATGATGGTTTCGGTTTCTGGTTGTTCGCGCTGCTGGTCGGCGGCAGCGTGTGCGGCGGCTACGTGCTGCTCGGTGCGACCTGGCTGGTGCTGCGTACCGAGGGTGAGTTGCAGGTTAAAGCGCGTGCCTGGGCCAAGTGGGGCCTGCTGTGGGTGGCACTGGGCGTGGTGCTGGTGTCACTGGCGACACCGCTGGCCAGCGAATCCGTGCGCCACAAGTGGTTCGATTTTCCGCGCACGCTGTGGCTGATGATCCTGCCCATCGCCAGCGTCGGCGCGGGTGTCTGGGTCTGGCGCAGCCTGCGTGCCGAAGTGGCCGACTGGAAACCCTTCGCCGGTGCGGTGGCCATTTACGTGCTGGCGTTTCTGGGCCTGGCCTACAGCATCTTTCCTTACGTGGTTGTCGATCGCATGACCATCTGGGATGCCGCGTCGCATCCAAACGCATTGGAGTTCATGCTGTGGGGCGCGGCGATCGTACTGCCGTGCATCGTCGCGTACACGGTATTTTCCTACCGCGTGTTTCGCGGCAAGGCACAGGCAGGTTTATACAAGTAGTTTGGCGGCGGACAGAGTAAATTCTATATAAGTAATTGATTTTAAATATTATTATTTTGGAGCGGCAATGAATTTCCAATACGGGTTGCAGCAGTTTCGCGTTGACAGCAGCAGGGCGTTTGCGGTGTTGCTCCTTGCCGGGATGCCGGCGGTGCTGGCGGCGCAGGGATTGAAGTCGGGGGAGCAGGTCTATAAGGAAACCTGTTCGGTGTGTCATGCCGCCGGGGTCGCAAACGCGCCGAAGCTCGGTGACAAAACGGCGTGGGCGCCGCTGATCAAGGAAGGGCAGCATGTGCTGACTGCACACGGCTGGGTGGGCGTGCGCGCAATGCCGCCCAAAGGGGGGCGGGCAGATCTGAGCCTCGAGGAGTTTTCCCGTGCAACGGCTTATATGGCCCGCGCCGCCGGGGGCGACTGGAAGGATCCGGATGCGGCGATGCTCAACCGGATCAAGGCTGAGGAGAAAAAGCGCATCGAGCAGCTCAAGAGCAAGAAATAGCCGGATCAGCCGACCGGCGTGACGAGCGCGCCGGCCCGGCGCATCACCCGTCGCCGATCACTGCAAGAGGATTTCTTCACGGTTATTGAGGGTAGGGCTTTCAGGCTGCGGCCTGCTTGCGCATTCGTTGA
>JBFKCU010000505.1:0-1831 GCA_041620115.1 Burkholderiales bacterium
GCAATGAAGCAATACCTCGCCTGGGAAACAGGTCTGATGGCACAACTGGGCGAGCAGGACAAATCGGTGTTCCACCTGCCTGACGCACATTAGCAGCGATCCCCGTCCGGATCCGTCGATCTGGGTCGATGCTGACGCCTGCCCCGGTGCAATCAAGGACATCCTGTACCGGGCGGCCACACGCGCGGCGTTGCCACTGACGCTGGTGGCCAACCGCGCGCTGCAGACTCCGCGTTCGCCATGGATCCGCATGGTGCAGGTCCCTCACGGATTCGATGTCGCTGACAACCATATCGTCGCCGTGGCCGTCGCCGGCGACCTCGTGATCACCGCTGACATTCCACTGGCCGCTGCCGTGGTTGACAAGGGTGCAAGCGCATTGAATCCCCGGGGCGAACTCTATACGCGCGACAATGTGCAGGGGCTGCTCGACATGCGCAATTTCATGGACACATTGCGCAGCAGCGGCGTCGAAACCGGCGGCCCCAGCGCATTGAGCAACACCGACCGCCAAGGCTTCGCCAATCAGCTTGATCGCTGGCTCAACGGTGTGCAGGCGGCACGGCGTTGAACGGGTACCCTCGATCAGTAGAGCAATTTTTCGTAATTAAATACTTATAAATTACCCGCTGGCTACCACACTGAGCCGTTGGAACGCTGCCAACACGCCGGTCACGGCGCCTTGCGCAGGCCCAGCGTGCCCACCAGTGCATCAACCTCGTCGGCATAGGCACTGATCGCCGCCACCGTCTTCGCCGCGTCGAGAAAATTCCACACCCAGAGATTCGCCTCCAGATCCTTTTTCCATTCTTCCTGTGCCGACAGTTCGGCATAACGGCTTTCCCAGTATTTCGCGGCACCGGCATCGATTCCCTTCGGCGCGATCACCGCGCGGAAGTTGGTCATCGTGCCCCTGATGCCCTGCTCGGTCCACGTCGGCGCTGTTGCCAGTGCACCGCTAAGGCGCTGCGGCGAGGACACCGCAACCGTGCGTAGCAAGCCGCTGCGTACATGCGGTACCGCCGCCGATACCGCGGTCGAAACAGCATCGACGTGGCCGCCCAGCAGCGCGGTCACCGAATCCGCGCTGCCCTTGAATGCGACGAACCTGACCCGGCGCGGATCGATACCCGCGCGTTGCAGCGCGAGGGCAGCCGACAGATGATTGGCGCCGCCGATCGAAGTCGACACCCCGATCACCACCGACCCGGCGTCCTTGAGCAGCCGTGCGATCAGATCACGCCCGTCGGCGACAGTCGAATCCGCACGCACTGACACGGCGAAATACTCGTCGAACAGCGTCGCAATCCAAGTGTAATCCGCATGCGCGTAAGGGCTGCGGCCGATTGCCCTGCTGATCAGCACGTTGAGATTGCCGATCATCTGGTAATGCCCGTTGCCGGCATGCTGGTTGAGATAGGTCCAGGCGATCAGATTGCCGCCGCCGGGCTTGTTGATGACGTTGACCGGCCCTTCGTGTATGCCGCGTGTCTGCCACAGTCTTTGTATCGTGCGCGCGGTCTTGTCCGGCGCTGCACCGGGTGCGGTGCCAACGATAAGTTCAACCGCGCGATCAGGCTTCCACGCCGCGGTCTGCGCATAAACATGACTGTTGACCAGCAGGATTGCGGGCAGCAGGAAACTCCACATTCCGGCCGCACCGGCCCGGGGCATCCCCATAGCATCTCTCCTCATGTCAAGAATGATCACGCCGTGACGCAGGCAGTCAATATATCAAAGAGCAATCCTCCGCATCCTGCATATGTGCAGCAATACTGCGGTGTTAGCATTGCCACTTTGCCATCCAGACACCCGGGAATTTCATGGACGA
>JBFKCU010000506.1:0-1784 GCA_041620115.1 Burkholderiales bacterium
CCGTTTCGACAACCAGCGCACCAGATGCTCTTCCTGGTCGGCGCCGACTTCGACCGGATGCCGTACTTCCGGACTGTAAACCGCATGGGCGACCGCGGCGACGCGGGCCAGGTAAAAAGATTGCGCGCGCTCAGCCGCGACGTAAGCATGCAGCTGCCATCCCGCCACGCCGCTGACCGCCATCAGCATTGCAACCATGGCGTAGCGTTGCAGCGTGCCGCCCGCGCGACGGGTCCGCGGCAGCAGGTCCACCGGTACCGGTTCGGTCAGCACCGGATCAAAAATTTCCTTCATGACCTCGTTCTGCCGGCGATAGGCGGCAATCCGCTGCGCGTCATCTTCGTGCAACGCCAGATACTGCGCCACCTCGGCGGCACGGGTCGCGGGCAGTTGCCCGTCAACATAAGCCTGCAATTCGGATTCGCTGACGACAGGCGCGTTCATTTGACCACCTTCAGTGGGGCGTTTGCCGGCAGCCCCTGCATCAGCCGGCGCAGCCGCTCGCGGCCGCGCGACAGTCGCGACATCACCGTGCCGATCGGCACTTCAAGCACCAATGCTGCTTCGTCGTACGTCATTTGCTCCAATCCAACCAGGAGGACCACCGTGCGCTGCTCATCGGGCAGTGCCTGCAGCGCCGCATCAAGATCACGGATTTCGAGCCGGTCGGCGTGTGCCGGGGACGGCAGCTCGGCCATCTCATCGTCCATCGGCTGCGTCCGGCGGGCCGCGGCGCTGCGCACCTGATTGACGAAAACGTTATGCATTACGGTAAACAACCAGGCGCGCAGATCGGTGCCCTCACGCCACAACGCCCGTTTTACCAGTGCGCGCTCCAGCGCATCCTGCACCAGATCATCGGCCGCGCTGGCATCCCCCGTCAGTGCGCGCGCATAGCGGCGCAATCTGGGGATGTACTGTGCGGCCTGGGCTGCAAAAACATCGGATGCCGGTCGATTCATCTGTCGGGCCCTATCTCCTGAACACCAGGCTGCGCAGGTTTATTCCCGCGTCCGGTCATCGCTCGCGGCCGGAAACACGTAGCGTCCCATATGCCAGCGTGCAGCCAGCGTCTCCACGGCATTAAGTATCTCCTCGGACCGCGTCGGATGATTGTACGCAGCGGCCGCCAGCCGCGACAGCGCGTGCGGGGCACCGAATTCCAGCCCCAGCAGTCCGATCAGCTCCGCCGCACCACGTCCGCCGATTTCCGCGCCCAGCGCCCTGCCGCTGTCCATGTCCGCGACCAGCCGCAAAAAACCGCCGACTTCGCCTGCGGCCAGCGCCGCGGGATTCACGGCAAATGAAGTATATGCAGTTGCCGGCTCCAGATCCGCGGCCTCTGCCTGATCTTCGTTCATGCCGATCCGCGCCAGTTCCAGCGCCGAATACACCGCCTCCGGCACGCGATGATCATCACGAGGACAGGTGCCCGGCGCGATAATGTTCGTTACCGCCACCGTGGCATCCGCGAGCGCGTGATTCGCGCTCATCGCGCGATTGGCGACATCGCCGATGGCAAAAATCCCCGGGGCGGCCTCATTGTAGGCATCGACCATGACAAATCCCTGCGGGTCGAGCGTCACCCCGGCATCCGCAAGCGCCAGGCCATCGGTATTGGGCCGGCGGCCGGTCCCCGCCAGTACCCAGTCAACGATTTCCGTTTTTCCATCGGGCAGGGTCAGAGTCACGCCGGCGTCGCCCACCCGCGCCGCTTCGATACGCGCCCCCGTTAACGCAGTAACGCCGGCATCGGTCAGCGCCTGGCGCAGCGCCGTCCGCGC
>JBFKCU010000507.1:0-1770 GCA_041620115.1 Burkholderiales bacterium
TGCGGAGTAACCTCGACGCCTTCCCGGCACACGCAGTGTCCTGCAGAAATCCAGCACCGCATGCAAAACCCGATCCGCACCGCTCTGGCCCGTGGCGACACTGTCACCGGCATCATCCTTTTCACCGGCAGTCCGATGATCACCGAACTGGCAGCGGCCGCCGGCGTTGATTTCGTCATCATCGACATGGAGCACAGTGCGCTCGATCTCGACCAGTGCGCGCATGTGATCCGCGCCGCCGACGCCGCGGGCATCACGCCTTTCGTGCGCGTGCCCGCGGTCGAAGCCACCCTGATCAAGAAGATTCTCAACCTCGGTGCGGCCGGCATCGCCGTGCCGCACGCGACGCGAGAAAACTGCGCCGCGGCATTACGCTTCGCGCAGTATCCGCCCGCAGGTGAGCGCGGCGTGTGCACCATCGTGCGCTCGGCCGGATACGCGCCGGGTGACTGGGCGACTCATGTGGGTAATGCCAATGCCGAAGTCATGGTGATTCCTCTGGTTGAAGACCGTGCCACGCTGGAGGATTTTGAGACCCTGGCTGCAATGCCGGGCCTGGAGGTTTTTTTCATTGGTCCGACCGACCTGTCGATTGCGCTGGGCGTGCCGCACGCGACGTTTGACGAACCGAAGATGAGCGCGGCGCTGGACCGGGTGATCGGTGTCGCAAGGAAACACCACAAATTCGTCATGACCACGATCGGCAACCAGCCGGATCCGGCATACGGACAATCGGTGCGCCAGCGCGGCGTGCAGGCGATCGTGCTCGGCACCGACGGCCATCTGTTTCTCGACGTGTGCCGGCGCCTGAACGTCATTAAAAAATTGGAATGATGTGTGCTCACATGGTGAACGATTGCGGCATGAACTGGCCTGACTGAGCTAAAGTTGCGTCCTGCGCCGTACTCGGGCTGAAACAGCCGCCCCGGGGCGCGCTTATTGCAGGTTTTACTGGAGGTGCCCGATGGGCCATACCATCGCCGAGAAGATCCTCGGCAACCACTCAGGCGGCAAGCCGGCACGGGCCGGCGAGATCGTCGTCGCGGATGTTGATTTTTCGATGATTCACGACGCGCGCGCCGGCAATGCCCTGAAAATGATTGAAAAGCTGGGCGCCGACTCGCTACCCCATGTCAAACGCACGGCGCTGGTGCTGGATCATTATTCGCCGCCGCCGAATATGGAGGCAGCCAATGTCCATGTTGCGATGCGCGCATTTGCCGACAAATACGGCTCTCCGCTGTACGACGTCGGTGACGGCATCTGCCACCAGGTGCTGCCGGAAGGCGGGCATCTGACCTGTGGTGACCTGGTGGTCGGCACCGACACGCACTCAACGACCTATGGCGCGTTCAACGCCTTCGGTACCGGTGTCGAGGGCACGGACGTGTCGGCGGTGATGATGACCGGCAAGTTGTGGTTTCGCGTGCCGGAGACGATCCGCATCGAACTGAGCGGTGCATTGCAGCCCGGCGTTTGGGCCAAGGACGTGACGCTGACCATGCTGGGAAAATTGGGTGCGGAAGGTGCCAATTACCGCGCGCTGGAGTATTGCGGTGCCGGCGTGGCCGCGATGGCGATTGATGACCGCATGACGCTGTCCAATCATGCAGCGGAACTCGGCGCGAAAGCGGCACTGCTGGAAGCCGACGAAAAAACCATCGCCTGGCTCAAGGCACATGGTGCCGCCACACCGAAACCGGTGAAGGCCGATGCCGATGCAAGTTATGCACAGCGTATCGTCATCGACACCGCAAAACTGCCGCCGCA
>JBFKCU010000508.1:0-1752 GCA_041620115.1 Burkholderiales bacterium
CGACTACGTCATCACCCGCGCCTCGACGCCGGATTCACCCGTGCCGGCGTTCAACCCGCTCGGCAAGAACCCGACGCTGGTGCGCGACGACGGCCGCGCACTCTATGATTCACCGGTGATCGTCGAATACCTCGATGCGATGGGCAGCGGGCCGCGGCTGATTCCCGAAGCTTTTGACGAGCGCATCGAAGTCAAACGCTGGGAGGCACTGGCCGACGGCATCACCGAAGCCACGGTCAACATCAACCATGAATACCTCGAACCGGCCGACAAGCAGCGCGCCCCGGCGTGGTTCGACAAACAGCAAAGCAAGATTGACCGCAGCCTCGCCGTGATGGAAAAAGACCTGGGCCGCAGCGAATACTGTTTCGGCGGACGTTACACACTCGCCGATATCGCCGCCGGCTATGCGCTGGGCTACCTCGACTTCGCGCTGCCGCTGTACAAATGGCGCGGCAAACACCCCGCACTCGCGCGCCTGGCCGAGCGGCTGGCGGCGCGCGCCGCATTCAGCACCACGGTGCAATCCAAGATGAAATAGGGGCCGCGCCGGTAACGCGCGTTACCAGATGCCCGGCAGCAGCAGCGCGAAGGCGCCGATCAGCCCCAGCGCAAACAGCGCGATGATCGCGCCGGCGGGGCGGGGATGGGCGCCCACCCAGGCATCGAGCGTGAAATGCATGGTGTCGGCGCCGCGAGCCGCCTTGCGCTCGGAATACCAGACGCTGCCCCGCGCCTCCAGCGCCATCAGCTTATCCGGGGAAAAAACGAGCATGACGCCGGCCACCACCGCCAGGACGTTGCCCGTGATCAGCACCCAGCGCAGCGCATCAGCGAACCAGGCCGCGTAGGTCGGATGGAAATAATTCAGGTTGAGCAGCGTAATGAATGCGCCGCGTTCAAACTGCGTCAACAGCCCGATCAGGGCAAACCCGCCGCCGGCAAAAAAAACCGCGCCCAGTGCATAGCGGTACTTCTGCACTGCCGGACTGATATCGCGCTGGACTTCCAGCGGTTTGGACACGCGCCGCAGTGACACCCAGCGATTCATGCGGCCGAAAAAATCCAGGGTCGCCGCACTCTTGAGCATCAGGCCCAGGCCGGCGAGCAGCAGGAATACGCCGCTGACCAGAAAAAATACCGTGATCGACTGCGCCAGCCACAACCGGAAACTGTAATTCTCCAACAAGCCGATGAAATCCATACCCACCTCCCGCTAAATCCGGTCACTGACCCGGCCACACCCTTTATCCGCACACCCTTACCCCGCATGCGCAGCCGCCATTGTCACCCATAACGGCGGCCGGCGCGCGCCATCATCCCCCTGGCCAGCAACGCATTGCCAAGCCGGGCTGTGATGCGAAACCGCAGAGCGGGAACTTGAACGACCGCGCGAAACCCCGGCATGAATCCGTGGTCCTATAAAAAGATGCCGTAAATTCATGCGCCCACGCGTTGGATGCCCCGGACAAGACATAACAACTGGCCAGGAGAACACACCATGCTCGCAGTGAAAACAGACAAAACCAATCATATTGCTGTGCTGGAACCTGACGGTCCTCTGGCGGAAAAGGACTTCATCGAAGCCACTGCGACGTTGAACGCCATGATCGCCGAATCCGGCCGCCTGAAGGGCATCGTCATTCATGCCAAGCACTTCCCCGGATGGGAATCCATCGCGGCACTGGTCGAACACATGAAATTCCTGCATGAGCAGCACACGAAACTCTCCCGCGTCGCGCTGGCCACCGA
>JBFKCU010000509.1:0-1729 GCA_041620115.1 Burkholderiales bacterium
CGCACCGGTTTTGTCGGAAACTCCTGTGCCTGTCCATGGCCGGCAGCGCCGCAAAGCGCCGCCGCAACCATCGCAATCATCCACCTGCTGCCTGTCGTCGAGTTCATCAGCGCTTCCCCTGTGTTCAGGTTCATGTTGAACAACTATGCATTGCCGAACCTCTGCCGCGGCCGGCGTGGCTCCGGCGCACGCTTAATCGATCGCGGCCCCGGACCGCCGGACGGCCTCGCCCCAGGCCAAGTAGTCGCTGCGTACCAGCGTCCAGAACGCGTCCGGCGTGCCGGTCAGCGGCTCCGAACCCAGCGCGAGTATGCGTCGCGTGCCCTCGGACGAACCGACCGCCTTGTTGACCATGGCATTGAGCACTCTGACCTGCGCAGCCGGCGTGCGCGCCGGCACGACGACCCCATGCCAGGTCGTGGCCACGTAGCCCGGAATACCGGCCTCAACCATCGTCGGCACATCGGGAAATACCGGCGAGCGCTTCGGACCCGTGACCGCGAGGCCGCGCACGCGACCGGCCTGCACATGGCCGGTCGCCGAATTGAGGCCTTCCATCATCAGTTGCACCTGACCCGACATCAGATCGGCAATCGCCGCGGGACCGCCCTTGTATGGCACGTGCACGATCTGCGCGCCGGTCATGGTTTTAAACAGTTCGAATCCGATGTGCCCGGGTGAACCGTTGCTCGATGACGCGTTGAACAGTTTTCCGGGATTCTGTTTCGCATGATCAATGACCTCACGCACGGTCCTGAATGGTGTCTTCGGGCCCGCCAGCAGCATCATGTGGCCGGTAATGGTCTGCCCGACCGGCGCAAGGTCACGAAACACATCCACCGGCTTTTTCTTCAGCAGGTGCGGGCCGATCACCAGCGCGCCGATGGGCGCATAGCCGATGGTGTAACCGTCGGGCGGCGCTTTGGAAGTCAGTTCCATGCCCAGCTGCAGCGCCGCCCCGGGCCGGTTGTCGACGACGACCTGCTGGCCGATCTCGCGCGCGAGCTCGGTGGCCACGATGCGCGCGACGTTGTCGGTCGAGGCACCGACCGCCTGCGGCACGATCATGCGGATCTGACGCTCGGGATACGCGGCAGCGACGGCGAGTGATGACATGCCGCAAGCCGCGAACCACAGCATCAATCGCGCAACGCCGCGCAGGCGCAACCCCGGCGCAGACCGGCCGCTTGCTCTGAACATGTCATCTCCTCCAGATGAAGCTGGCATTGTGGCTCAAGCCGCAGCAATCGCGAAAGACTTTGTCAGCGGCGTCCGCATGCTGACCATGCGTCGCCAGGGGCACCGCCAACATCACAAAATAGTTCAATAAAATCAATTATTTATTTGCGCATTCATCGCAGTCGCCCACCACGCCGCGGCCACGCGCAATGGCATAGCGCCCAATTTGGCCGTGCGCCAGAATACGCGCCACGCAGTACTCGTAAAACTTTCCGGGGGAGACATGAAGGCAAGCACGCAGGGCAAAGCAGGCACGCAGGACAAAGCAATCGCTGCAGGCACCAAAGACAAAGCCGCCATCCTCGCATCACTGCCGATGCGCGCGGACGAAGATCCGTTCGTCGTCGGCATCGGCGGCTTCTACCGCCGCTGGTTCAACCTGATCGACGATATGCAGTTGCTGATCGACACGGTTGCCAAAATCAAAAGCACCGAGGACGAAGACTGGGTGCCGGTGTGGAGTGCGGTCGGTGCCGAATACGAAAAGAAA
>JBFKCU010000510.1:0-1724 GCA_041620115.1 Burkholderiales bacterium
GAACACGTGGGCATCACCAAGGGCGCGTTTTTCCACCACTTCAAGACCAAGGATGACCTGGCCAAGGCGCTGCTGCGGCGCTTCTCCGACCAGGACGCGCAGGTCTACGAGGAGACGCGCGACCGCGCCGAAAAACTCAGCGACGATCCGCTGCAGCAGATCATCATTTTCATCCGCCTGTTCGAAGACGAGTTCAGCGGCCTGACCGAGCCGTATCCGGGCTGCCTGCTGGCCTCATACCTGTATGAACTGCAGCAGTTTGACGACGAGACGCGCAGCATGCTGCACGAGGCCTTTGCGCGCTGGCGCACGCTGCTGCGGGAGAAATTCGACAGCATCGTCGCGAAGTATCCGCCGAAGAATCCGGTGACACCGTCGCACGTTGCTGATGCTTTCACCGTGGTGGTCGAGGGCGCGTTCATCACCGGCAAGGCGATGAATGAACCGGAACTGGTGGCCGAGCAACTGCGGCTCTACCGCAATTACATCGAACTGCTGTTCGGTGCGCCGGCTACGGCGCGCCGAACCGAGGTTGCGGCTGCCGCAGGTTAATCCGGCTTGTAGCCGGCCACTTTGACCATTTCGCCGAAGCGTTTCAGCTCCGCCTCGACAAACGCCTTGAACGCCTGCGGCGTATTGCCCACCGGCGTCAGCCGCAGGCTCGCCAGCCGCTCCTGCACCGCCGGCACTTTCAGCGCCATCTCGATTTCTGTCTGCACTTTCGCGGTGATCTTCAATGGCAGCTTCGCGGGACCGAACACGCCGTACCAGCTCATGTTGTCGAGCGTGACGCCGGGGGCGCCGGCTTCGGCGATGGTGGGGATTTCGGGCTTGAAGCTGGCGCGTTTCGGGCCGGTGTAGGCCAGCGCACGGAGCCGCCCGGCCTCGATGTGCGGCAGGCCCAGTGGTGTCGTCACGAACATCACCTGGATTTCGCCGCCGACTACGGCCGCAATTGCCGGGCCCGCGCCTTTGTACGGCACATGCACCATCTTCGTGCCGGTGCGCGCATTGAACATTTCACCGGCGAGATGCAGCGTGTTGCCGAGGCCCGCCGAGCCGAAGGCGAGTTTGGAGGCCGGGTTCTTGCCGAGCGCGATCAGTTCCTGCACCGTCTGTACCGGGACTTTGGGGTTGACCACGAGGAAATAACCGCCGCCCGAGGCAATGTTGGTCACCGGCGTGAAATCCCGGCGCACATCGAAGGGCAGTTGCTTCTGCGTGTACGGATTGGTCGCGAACGACGCCGAGGTCAAGAGCAGGGTATGGCCGTCGGCTGCGGCCTGGCGCACCAGGTCGGCGCCGATGATGCCGTTGGCGCCGGGCCGGTTGTCAACGATGAACTGCTGGCCGACCTGCGTCGAGACCTGCGCGAACGTGAGGCGTGCCACGGTATCGGGCGCGCCGGGACCGAAACCGACGATCACGCGCACCGGGCGCGCGGGGTAATCCTGGGCCAGTGCGGGTGCGCTGCACACCAGTGCGGCGCAGCTGAGGGTAATCAATCGCATGAACATCAGTGACTCCTGATTTTGTCGTTTGTGGTGTGCCATCGATTCTAGCAGGCGCTTCTGTGTTCACGATGCGGCCTGTAACAGTGGCCGCATGACTTGATATGCTGTCGGCCGGCGGCACCGGATCGCTTTGCAAAGACGAATGTCGCTTCCACGGACAGGGCCATGAGTTCAGCACAAAAAAGTGAAATCCGCGACGGCATGCACATC
>JBFKCU010000511.1:0-1715 GCA_041620115.1 Burkholderiales bacterium
CTAAACGTATGCAAGGTCGCAGCAGAGGTCGCCGGGTCAAACTTCGGCAGCTCGGTGGCCTGCCAGGGCTTGCGGTTCTGCAGCGATTTCAGCCTGCTCAGCGTCTCGGGGTCATCGAGATACTGCGCGCCGGCATCCTTCTCCGCGCGCAATGTCAGGAAACCCATGCCCTGCCCGAACACGATGGGGCCGTACGGTGTATGGCGCCGCGAAAAATGCACGGCATTGACCTGCAGCTGATGTTTGCCCAGCACGCCATCGCCGCTGACAATGACCTGGTACTGGTCGTGATCATGAAAATGCGGCCGGATCTCGCGACCGGGAGTACCTTCAACCAGAAAGGCCATCGGCCCTGCCGGATCGTTTGCATCGGGCCCGATGAAGTTGGTGCGCCATGCGGTGCCGGTCGGCACCTGACGTTCCTTGCGCTGGGATTTGACGTCTTCGAATGATGCGATTTGCGGCACGGCAGGCTCCTGCGGCAGGCAACTGAAAGTGCTCACATTATAGTCAGCGATTACGCGTTCACGGCCAAAACCAACAGAATATGGACTGGCGCTCCGCCAGCGTCAGCCGGCAGACCTGCTGCTGCGCCACCACGGCATGAGCGCAAACAAGAGCAAGCCGAACAGATACACCGACCCGGAAACCGGGTCGCGACTGGCAATGTATTCACCGACGCTGCGTTCAGCCAGAACCACCGCCAGCAAAAACTCCGCCTCGAGCAGCAGGAGCAGCGCCAGCGCCCCCGAGTACCACCAGCCACGGCCCGTAACAGACGCGGAATACTTCCGCACCACGTAACCGGCCGCCCAATAGATCGCCGCAAACATGAACGGCATTTCGATCAACTCGGCCATGCGCTCGCCCAGACGCGGCACCAGAAAAGGCACGCGGATCATCGCCAGCAGGAATCCGGCACCGAATACCAGGCCGAAGTACAGCAGTGCGCTGCGCACGATGCCATGGATTGAATGCTGAGGATGCGTGTAATTCAAAGCGATCGGGATCCCAGTTTCGCGAACTCAAACTAATCTGCAATGGCGCGCACGCCCTTAATCCACCGGCGGGTTGCCCTTGCCGCTCCAGTACGCCCGCGGCGCGCAACAGGGTTCACCGCGCGCAAGCTTGGGCCATTCCTCGATGCGGATCGCCGCCACCAGTTGCGGCGGCTGGCCGGCGGGCGCCGCCTTGAAGACAAAGGTCTCGCTCTCGACGCTGTCGTAATCCGTGGCGCCCCACAGGATGCCGCCGTGCGCGAACATGAAGGTGTTGGTACCGGGCGCGGGTGACGTGTTGAGCAGCCCGCGCACGACCAGCGCCTTTTCGCGCGAGCGTAGCGGGGTCAACGCCTCGAGAAATTCGAAGCGCTGGTCCACCACCCACTCGGCATGGATGCGCGTGCGGCAGGCCTGGCTCGCATACACCTTGCCGAACGGAATTCCGAGTTTCGCCACCAGGTCGCGCTGCGTCTCCGCCTCGTAATAACCGGCCTCGCTCAGATTGCGCTGCGTGGCACAGTCATCCAGCCGCCATTTTCCATCACGGCGCATCTTGGCTTCATGCTCGTGTTCCGGCAGCGTCTTGGTATGGCGAAAATAAACCGTGTAGCCGCCTTTGCGCAGTTCATCGAGCAGTGCCTTGCCGGACACCGGCACGCCGGATTGAGCAGCGATCGCACCCGACGCGGCACATGACGCGATCAACAACAGGCA
>JBFKCU010000512.1:0-1708 GCA_041620115.1 Burkholderiales bacterium
CCGGCGCGGCGCTGAAGCGGGCCTGCGACGATCTGAAAGCGTATTACTACGAGGCCGTCGCCGCGCAGCCCGGCAATCTCAAGGCCACAGACATCGACCACTGGTTCTGGCACGACACTGCCGCGGCCAAGGTGTTTCTGGCCATACGGCAGGTGTGCCTGCAGAGTCCCGACAAATCGTTGGCGCCGCTGGGAAAAATCAGCCTGGTACCGCGCGCCGTGCAACATGAAATGTCCATCGACTGAGCGAGAAGGCATGCCGCGTCCGGCACTCGTTGCGGGCACAGCGTCGTCGAATCGCCCGGTTACCGGTATCATCGCCACTCCACAATAATCACTTCACTGAACATCATGTCCAGCGTCAGCTACGAAAACGCCGCCACCGCGGCACTCTCCTCCTCCGCACCGCGGATCCTGCAATCCATGCTCGCGCTCGACGATTTCGAGGACGCCGCCCGGCGCGGCATTCCCCGCCCGATCTTCGGCTACATCAACGGCGGCGTCGAAACCGACGCCTCGTTGCGCGACAACCGCGCGGTATGGGACGAACTGCAGTTCGTGCCCAAATCACTGATCGACACCAGCGCGCGTACGCTGAAAACCACGCTGTTCGACAAGACTTACGACCTGCCCTTCGGCATTCCCCCCATGGGCGGCACTGCGATGGCCTGCGCCGACGGCGATGTGGCACTCGCGCGTGCCGCCGCCCGCGCCAACATCCCGATGGTGGTCAGCGGCGCAGCACTCACACCGCTGGAACGCATCAAGCAGGAAGGCAATACCGCCTGGTTCCAGGCCTACCTGCCCGGTGAAGACGACGTGATCAAGGCACTTATCGAGCGCGTCGAACGCGCCGGCTACGACACGCTGGTACTCACCGTGGATGTCTCCGTGCTTGCCAATCGCGAGAACAACGTGCGCACCGGTTTCAGCACACCGCTGCGGCCCTCGCTGCGGCTGGCCTGGGACATGGGCATACGCCCGCGCTGGGGGCTGTCGATGCTGAAACACACGCTCACCCACGGCATGCCGCATTTCGAGAACATGGGGCCGCGCGTGCCAATGATATCCGCACTCAACCGCCAGGCCGGTCGCCGCGACAAGCTGTCGTGGGCGCATGTCGACCTCATGCGCAAGCTGTGGAAAGGCAAATTCGTGTTGAAGGGCATACTCGACCCGCAGGATGCCGCGCGCGCGCGCGATGCGGGTGTTGACGGCGTGATGGTCTCCAACCACGGCGGCCGCCAGCTGGACGGTGCCGTGAGCCCGCTGCGCATGCTGCCCGGCGTCAAGGCCAATGCCGGCAACATGGCGGTGATGATGGACAGCGGCATCCGCCGCGGCACCGACGTGCTGAAGGCCCTGGCGCTGGGCGCCGATTTCGTCTTCGTCGGCCGCCCGTTCCTCTACGCGATTTCAGTCGGCGGCGAACACGGCGCGCAGCATGCAATCAACCTGCTGCGCAGCGAACTGATGACCGACCTCGCGCTGGTCGGCGTCAATTCACCGCAGGAAATGAAACCGGAGCTGTTGCTGGATCGAAAGGCCTATGAGTGGCAGGTTGCGGGCATAAACAAATAATCAATAAAATCAACTACTTATAACGACGCTTATCCTGAGTTTTGGCAGGGCGCGCAAGAAGTAGCGGCTACACCGCCCCCGCTGCCTTCAACTCCGCAATCTGCGCCGCACCATAACCCAGCGCCGCG
>JBFKCU010000513.1:0-1708 GCA_041620115.1 Burkholderiales bacterium
ACCGGCGCGGTGCCGGTATTCCTGATGCCGACACGGAATCATTTCGGCATCATCGGGCCGATCCCGCGCGAAGAGTTCAAATGGGAAAACATCGAGAAGAAGATCCGCGCCAATCCGTTTGCCGCAAAGTCGACGTCGAAACCGCGCGTGCTGACGCTTACGCAGAGCACTTACGACGGGATTCTCTACAACGTTGACACCATCAAGGAAATGCTCGACGGCAAGATTGACACGCTGCATTTCGACGAAGCCTGGCTGCCGCACGCGACGTTTCACAAGTTCTACCATGGCATGCACGCCATCGGCCGCAACCGGCCGCGGTGCAAGGAGTCGATCACGTTTTCAACCCAGTCCACGCACAAGCTGCTGGCGGGGCTGTCGCAGGCCTCGCAGATCCTGGTGCAGGACAGCGAGACACGAAAACTCGACTACGACACGTTCAACGAAGCCTACCTGATGCACACGTCGACATCACCGCAGTACGCGATCATCGCGTCGTGTGATGTCGCAGCCTCGATGATGGAGCCGCCGGGCGGCACCGCGCTGGTGGAAGAATCAATTATGGAGGCGCTGGATTTCCGTCGTGCCATGCGCAAGGTCGATGCGGAATTCGGCAAGGACTGGTGGTTCAAGGTGTGGGGGCCGGAGCGGCTCGCTGCGGAGGGTGTGGGCAATCGCGACGACTGGATGCTGCGGCCGTCTGAGCGCTGGCACGGTTTCGGCAACCTCGCGCCGGGTTTCAACATGCTGGACCCGATCAAGGCCACGGTAATCACCCCGGGCCTCGATGTGACCGGGAAATTTGCCAAGAGCGGCATCCCCGCGGCGGTGGTCACCAAGTACCTCGCCGAGCACGGCATTATTGTCGAAAAGACGGGACTGTATTCATTCTTCATCATGTTCACCATCGGTATCACCAAGGGTCGCTGGAACACGATGGTGACCGAACTGCAGCAGTTCAAGGACGATTACGACAACAACCGGCCGTTGTGGCGGGTGCTGCCCGAGTTCCTGGTCAAGCATCCGCGCTACGAGAAAATCGGCCTCAAAGACCTGTGCGAGCAGATCCATGGTCTGTACAAGGCCAACGACGTGGCGCGCCTGACGACGGAGATGTATCTCTCGGACATGCAGCCGGCGATGCCTCCGGCGGAGGCGTGGGCGCGGATGGCGCATCGCAAGATCGAGCGCGTGGAAATCGACAATCTGGAAGGGCGCGTGACCAGCGTGTTGCTGACGCCGTATCCGCCGGGCATTCCGCTGCTGATTCCCGGCGAACGCTTCAACAGCACCATCGTGCGCTACCTGCAGTTCGCACGGAAGTTCAACCAGCAGTTTCCCGGATTCGAAACGGACATCCACGGCTTGGTGACAGAAAATGGCGGCGAGCAATTCCGCTATTGCGTGGATTGCGTGATCTGACGGTTCTGCTGAGTCTGCGCTTACCGCAGTGTCCGCAGCACCGCCGGTCCTGAATTTCCACAGCGGACTGTCCGGCGCGGTCTGGCCGGCCGTGCCGGATCAGCAGGCCGCCGGCCTGCTGGCGCTCCAGTATCAGTTTGAGCGCACACAGTGGCTGCAACGCGGACAGATCGAAGCGTTGCAGTTCACTCAACTCGACCTGCTGGTGCGGCATGCGCGTGAAACGGTGCCTTATTACCGATCAACGCTCGCCCGGCAACCGCGCGGCGCCGCATTGACTGCGGAG
>JBFKCU010000514.1:0-1707 GCA_041620115.1 Burkholderiales bacterium
AACGCGGCACCCGAACGTCCCGCGACGACCACCGCGACCAGCAGGGGCGACAATTCACGGCAAATGGCCAGGCCGACGCCATCGACCACGAAAATATTGGCGCCGTACTGCAGCGCCTGTATACCCAGCAGATACGCCATGACCACGCCGATCAGGAAGGTCACCAGAGCCGCAATCGGAATGGCGTCGAGACAGATCGTCTCAAACTGCGAAACCGTCTCCTTGAAACGGAACGATCGCGGCCGGCGGATCAATGACAGCAATTCCAGCGCCACCGTGCCGACAAAGCCGACATGCACCTGCAGCATCTTCCACACCGCGAGCGTGGCCAGGCCGATGCGTTGCAGGGCCCCGCGACGCGCCGACCGGTGCACGACCGGCGGGCAGTCCATGCGCTCGCGCACCAGCGCGAGCAGGCGCTCGTGCCGCTGGTCGAACCCGCGCAGATCCACCGCCGGCTCGCCCTGCCCCAGTCGCGCAAGCTCGCGGTAGAGCATGAAACCTGCCGCGGTGTCGAGCTCCTCCAGGCCGCTGCCGTCGAGCACGTAGCGATTGCCGGCGCCCGGCGCCAGCGACCGCAGTGCGCTGGTGATGGCGGCCAGGTTGGCGAGTCGCCACACCCCGTTCAGATGCAATACGTTCGCACCCTCGACTGCCTCCAGTGCGATCCAGTTCGGCGTTGCACTCATGCCGCCGGCCACTGCGCCTCAGCCGACCGTGCGCGTGCTGCAGCCGCGCGAGTCGCTGCAGGGCGGATGCCGCACTTCATTCGACAGACGGTAAAATCTCATTTATATTCAACAGCTTATTTAAAAATATCGCGCCATTTGGCACGCACCTGCTCCTGCAATTCCTTGCTTGCTTCGGCGACCGGCGGAAACTCGTGCAGATGGTCATACGGCCGGCAGGCATCAATGATGGCCTTGGAGTTGTACGGCGCGTTGTAACGATAGGCGACAAACATCGGGTCATTCTTCGAACCCATGCCGCGCTTGATGATGTCGATATCCACTTCAGGATCGCTGCGCGTGGCCACCGCCCACATCACTTCCTGCAGGTTCGACGGATCAATGTCTTCATCGACAACCACGGTGTAACGCGACATGTAGGCACCGACGCCGCACTGGTTGAGGATATGCCCGGCCTGACGCGCGTGGCCGGCATAACGCTGCTTGATCGCCACCACATTGAACATGCGCGCCCCGCCGATTTCATGCGCCCACACGCTGTGCACATCGGGCACGCCGGCGGCAAGCAGCGCATCGAACAGCAGCGCCGAGCGCATCACCGCCTTGGAATACGAATAGTCGTTGGGCGGCTTCGCCGGCGGACTGCCGACGATGATCGGGTCATTGCGGTAGTAGACACGCTCGATGGTCACCACCGGTGCCGTGCCTTCCTTGCCCGGGTAATAACCGTGAAATTCCCCGAACGGACCTTCGGTCTTCACATCGCCGGGATGACAATACCCTTCGAGCACGATTTCCGCGCCCGCGGGAATCGGCAGTCCGGTCAGCTCGCCATGCACCACCTGCACCGGTTCGCCGAGGATGGCGCCGATGTAGTTGTACTCGCACATGCCGAACGGCACTTCGATGCCCGAAATCAGGTATCCGAGCGGATCGCAACCGATGACGATCGCCACCGGGAACGGCTTGCCCGCTTTCATGTGCTTGTCGTACTGGATGGCGCCGTGCTTGCCCGGAA
>JBFKCU010000515.1:0-1695 GCA_041620115.1 Burkholderiales bacterium
CACCGGACCCGAATGGGACACGCCCGAATTCCTGTTGAAGCATGTGCCCGAACTGACTGACGGCATCGTCGACATGGCGGTGGCGGGGCGCGTGATCCACGAAATGCCGCGCATTTTCCGCAAGATTGAATCGCTGGGTGTTGATTTCAGGGACCGCCAGACGGGGGATTATTACCGGCTGCGCTCGTTCGGGCTGCCCGGTACCTATCACATCAATTTCGACGGCACTGATTTCAAGAAGCATCTGGGCGAGCGCGTGCGCAAGGGCAAGGCCACGGTGCTGATGCGGACCATGGTGGTGCAGCTGCTGGTCGAAGACAACCGCGCCTATGGCGCGATTGCGTTCAATTTTCGCACCGGCGAGTGGACGGCGATTCGCGCCAAGGCGGTGGTGCTGGCGGCGGGCGACGTCAACCGCATCTCGCGCAACGCCTCGGGCCTTGCCTTTGATTCATGGCACATCCCTTACAACACCGGTGATGCGCAGGCGATGGGTTACCACGCCGGCGCGGCGCTCGCCAACATGGAGTCGGTGGAGGCGACGCTGACGCCCAAGGGTTTTTCCTGCCAGGGACTCAATGCACTGGTGAGCCTCGGCGCGTACTTCGTCAACAAGGCCGGCGAGCGCTTCATGTTCAAGTATGACAAGAAGGGCGAAAACGCGCGCCGTGCGGTGATTGCCGACGGCGTCATCAATGAATACCTGCTCGGTAACGGACCGATTTATCTCGATTGCCGCCACCTGCCGCAGGACATGCTCGATCGCATGGAGCATACGCTGCAGGTCGACCGTTACACGTTGCCGGCCTATTACAAGCAGAAGGGGGTCAATTTCCGCGAGGAGCTGGTCGAGGTGTCCGTGTCAGAGCTGAGCATCCGCCGCAGCGGCGTTTATTTCCGCGGCAGCGGACTTGCGGTGGACACCAATGCGGAGACCGCGGTCGAAGGCCTGTTCGCCGCCGGCGACTGCGCCACGGTCAGCGGCGGCATTTCCGGCGCCGCGGTGCTGGGCCATATCGCCGGCGAGGGCGTGGTGCAGCGCATACGCGCGACCACGGGATCGCTGCCGGGGCTGGACCGCAATCTGCTGGCCGCCGTGCGCGCGCAGTCCGCCGTGCATCTGCGTGGCGGCAAAGGCATGCGGTGGCAGCAGTTCGAAGACGAGACCCGGCAGACCGTCAGCGATTATGTGGGCGTGCGCCGCAACGAGCGCGGACTGCGACTGGCGCTGGACGCGCTGTGCGCGCTGGCCCGACGCGAGCCTGAACTGCGCGCGGACGACCTGCACGGACTGATGCGTGTGCACGAGGCAAAAAACATCCGCATGAACGCAGAAATCATGGCAACCGCATCGATGGCGCGCCGGGAAACCCGCACCGGCTCGGCGCACTGGAGGCTGGATTATCCAAAAACCGACGATGTGAACTGGCGCAAGTTTGTCATCGTCGAGCGCGGCGCAGAGGGCCCGGTTACCCGTACCCTGTCCACCGATCAGCCGCTGTCGGCGGCATTCAGCCGTGGCAACGCGGCCGTGGCGGCATAGGGAGAGGCGATGACTGTGGCGCCAAAAGACGTGTTCAATCCCATTCGTATCAATCCCGAGACCTGCGTCAAATGCAATCTCTGCGACTGGATTTGTCCGGGTGACCTGATCTACAAGGAAGAAGACAACCGCGAAACACTGCCGGTGATCAA
>JBFKCU010000516.1:0-1671 GCA_041620115.1 Burkholderiales bacterium
CTCGCAAGGCAACAGAAGCCCAATACCTTTCTGGCCACGCGCGAAATCGACCGGCACTGCGCACCCGAGGCAGCAGGCAATGCGCTGCTGAAACAAGCGATCGCGCAATTGGGGCTGTCGGCGCGCGCATATCACCGCATACTCAAAGTCGCGCGCACCATCGCTGATCTTGCCGGCGTGGATGGTGTCACCGCCGCGCATGTCGCCGAGGCGATTCAATACCGCAGACTGGACCGCACGTGAAGGCCGCGCCCGGGCACGCTGCGCCGATCACCGTGCCGGTATTGGCGGGCATACTCGCCGCCCTGGCGATGATCGGTCCCTTCACGATCGATACCTACCTGCCGTCATTTCCCTTCATCGGTGCCGATCTGCGGGTCACGCCGGCGCAGATTCAGCAGACGCTCAGCTTTTACCTGTTCACGATGGCGCTGATGACGCTGTTTCACGGTACCTTGTCGGACTCATTCGGGCGCCGCCCCGTGATCCTGACTGCTCTTGCGCTGTACGTGGTGACCGCGATCGGCTGCGCGCTGGCGACGAGTTTGCCGCAATTGCTGTTCTGGCGCGCGTTGCAGGGGCTGACCGCGGGCGCCGGCATGATCGTCGGCCGCGCGATCATTCGCGACAGTTTTTCCGGACATGAAGCCCAGCGCCTGATGTCGCTGGTCACAATGATTTTCGGCATCGCGCCGGCCATCGCACCGGTGATCGGCGGCTGGTTGCAGGGTGCGTTCGGCTGGCGGGCGATTTTCTGGTTTCTCGCCCTGTACGGGGCGGTCCTGTTCATCGCCTCGGTACGCCGCCTGCCGGAGACGCATCCCGTGTCGGCGGCGCGGCAGCCGTTTCAAGCGGGTCCGCTGCTGCGCAATTATGTGCGCCTGGGCAGCAACGCGCGGCTGGTGTTGCTGTGCGTGGTCATCGCGTTCAACTTCTCCGGATTTTTCCTTTATATCGTGTCAGCCCCGGCGGTGATTTACGACCTGCTGGGCCTGGGCGAAAGGGATTTTGCCTGGTTGTTCGTGCCCGGCATCGCCGGCGTGATGTTCGGCGCGTTCCTGTCCGGGCGACTCGCCGGTCGCGTCACTCCGCGCCGCACGGTCGCACTCGGATATTCAATCATGATCTGCGCTGCGGCCGGCAACATTGCCTATTGCGCGCTGTTTGCGCCGGGACTGCCATGGACGGTGCTGCCGGTCATGATTTACACCATAGGCATGGCCCTGGCCATGCCCAGCGTCACGCTGATTACGCTGGATCTGTTCCCGCAATTGCGCGGCATGACCGCGTCGCTGCAGGGGTTCGCGCACAGCCTGTTCGCGGCGGTGACCGCAGGCGTTATTTCGCCGCTGGTGTCGGGGAATTCCTTGACATTGGCTCTGGCCATGGCCGCGTTGTTAACGCTGGGCGGTGTGGCCTGGCTGATTTACCTGCGGGTCGCTGACGACTGAGACCTCCCAGGGATCGCCTGCCTTACCCGGGGCCGGATGACGCGGAACATGCGCCGACGCGCCCCTTTCCCCACGGTTTGCCCGCGGCCGATGTAGTGGTAGCCTGCCTTTCACGCAACACGGACCAACCCGATTAAGTTTTCCATAAGGTGGACCGCGCTCCGCCGCTGTTCGCCGTCGAACGAACTGATGAATTTCAATGAACACCCGACTGCCCCGC
>JBFKCU010000517.1:0-1647 GCA_041620115.1 Burkholderiales bacterium
AGCGCGTGATCGTAGGCAGCGGACCGCAGTGCGCGGCCTAGGCGCCGCCGCGCCGGCAACTGCAGCGCACCGTGTCCGAACGGATTGGTAATGCCGGCCCGCACCTCGGGCATGCGTGCCAGCAATGGCATCGTCCATGGCGGCGCCAGATAATCAATCTGCGCTGCCGGATGCTGCTGTTTCAGCAGTTGCAGCAGCGGCTGGGACAGGATGGTATCGCCAACCCAGGAGGGGCCGACGACGAGCAGGTTCACGGGCGGCGCGGCGCGCGGTATTGCAGCTTATGCCGCAACGCGTGCACCGCTCAGTGATGTCCCGCGGCCGCGCCGCCTTTAAGCGTGTAACGCGTGCCGCAATACGGGCACAGGGCTTCGCCGGTGTTCTCGATCGGCAGGAATACCCGCGGGTGCGCGTTCCACAGCAGCATCGACGGCATGGGGCAATGCAGCGGCAGGTCGTCTGCGGTGACTTCAATTTTCCGTGCTTTGTTGGCAGCAGGTGCGGTCATGGGCTTGGGCGGGACTCGGTTCAGGCGGCGACCGGCGACAGCCAGTCGCGATGATCGGCGGCTTTTGCGTTGACACATTCGAAGAATTTCTTCTGCAGCCGTGCGGTGATCGGGCCGCGTTTGCCGTCGCCGATCAGGCGGCCGTCGAGCTCGCGGATCGGCGTGACTTCGGCGGCAGTTCCGGTGAAGAAGGCCTCGTCGGCGATATACAGGTCGTCCCGCGTGATGCGTTTTGCGGTGACCGTGTATCCCATTTCCTGGGCCAGCGTGATGATGGATTCGCGCGTGATGCCGATCAGAGAGCTGGTGAGCTCAGGCTCGTAGAGCTTGCCGTTCTTGACCATGAACAGGTTTTCACCGGATCCCTCGGCGACGAAACCGTCGACGTCCAGCAGCAGGCCCTCGTCATAGCCATGCTCGGTCGCCTCCAGATTGGCGAGGATCGAATTGGCGTAGGTGCCGGAATATTTGGCGCGGCACATGGACACATTGACGTGGTGCCGGGCGTACGACGAGGTTTTGACGCGGATGCCTTTTTCCAGCGCTTCGGCGCCCAGGTACGCGCCCCAGGGCCACGCCGCGATGGCGACATGCACGCTGGCACCCTTGGGCGACACGCCCATTTTTTCCGACCCGAAGAACGCGATCGGGCGGATGTAGCAGGCCTCAAGCTTGTTGGCGCGCACGACTTCCTTGTGCGCTTCCATCAACACCTCCCGCGCGTAGGGGATCTTCATCATGTAGATGTGCGCCGAGTTGTAGAACCGGTCGGTGTGGTCCTTCAGCCGGAAAATGGCGGTGCCAATGTCGGTCTTGTAGGCCCTGACACCTTCGAATACGGCGAGTCCGTAATGCAGGGAATGCGTCAGGACGTGAGTGGTCGCATCGCGCCAGGGCACCAGTTTGCCGTCGTACCAGATTTGCCCGTCGCGGTCAGCCATGGACATGCCAGTGTTCTCCCGATTGAATTCAAGTAAAACGTTCAAGTAAAACGGCGCGGTGTTTGCCAAGCCGGTGTCAAAGCGGGATCCCGATCTGCACCTGCAATGGATAAGCCGGCGGCGCCCTGCGCCCTCTGTGCCGCGCGGGTGAGCATTCTATCCGATTTGCCGTCTGCTGCCGATGCGCAGGGGAATTTC
>JBFKCU010000518.1:0-1614 GCA_041620115.1 Burkholderiales bacterium
CCTGAACACAGGGGAAGCGCTGATGAACTCGACGACAGGCAGCAGGTGGATGATTGCGATGGTTGCGGCGGCGCTTTGCGGCGCTGCCGGCCATGGACAGGCACAGGAGTTTCCGACAAAACCGGTGCGCTTCATCGTGCCTTTCCCGCCGGGGGGCACCGTCGATCCGCTGGCGCGGCTGATCGGCGCGAAACTCAACGCCGTGCTGGGCCAGCAGTTCATCGTCGACAACCGCACCGGCGGTTCCGGCACCATCGGCACCGGGATTGCGGCAAAAGCCAACCCCGATGGGTATACCTACGTGTTCGTGTTTGATACCCACGCGGTGAATCCGTCGCTGATCCCGAACATGACCTTCGACACGCTGAAGGATCTGGCGCCGGTGATGCTGGTGGGTCGTGCGCCCTACGGCATCATCACCCATCCGGCGAAGCCGTACAAGACCTTCACCGATGTGGTCAAGGCAGCCAAGGCCAAGCCTGATACTGTGACCTACGGCACCGTCGGCGCGGGCAGCCTCGGCCATCTGGCCCTGACGCTGGCGCAGCAGGCTGGCGGATTCAAGATCGTGCATGTCCCGTACAAGGGCGGCGGACCGATGACGACGGCAGTGCTGGGGTCGCAGATCGACCTCGGCATCGGTTCGACCGCGCTGGTGACGCCGTTCGTCAACGACAATCGCGTGCGTGCCGTGGCGACTACCGGTGAAGCGCGTGCCGCGACGCTGCCCCAGGTGCCGACGCTGATCGAAGAAGGTTACAAGGGCGTCACCGCCTACGCCTGGTGGGGCATCTTCGCGCCCGCCCGCACGCCGCCGGCGATCCTGAAGAAATTCCACGGCGAAACCGTCAAGGTGCTCAACCAGCCGGATGTGCGCAAGCACCTCGGCGAACAGCTCGGCATGGAACTCGTGGTCAGCAGTCCCGCGGAACTGCAGAAGTGGACGGAGCAGGAGCTGGCGCGCTGGGCCAGGGTCATCCGTGAACACAAGATACAACCGTAGTCATTGAGTGCGTTCTAATCGAGGAGGAAAAAAATGAAAACTTTCGTTCGTATCATTCTGCTGGCGACGGCACTGGCTGCCGGCGCGGTTTCGGCGCAGAACTATCCGGATGGCAAGCCGGTGCGCATCCTGGTGGGCTACGCGCCGGGCGGGGGCACCGACACCACCGCGCGCATCATGGCTGCCGGGCTGTCCGAACTCTGGGGCAGCAATGTGCTGGTGGAGAATCGTCCGGGCGCCGCCGGTAATATCGCGACCGAGGCCACCGCGCGGGCCGCGCCCGACGGCTATACGCTGGTGTTCTGCAACATCGGTTCGCATGCAATCACGCCGGCGCGGTTTGGCAAACGCCTGACCTATGATCCCATTGCCGACTTCGCATTCCCGGTCTGGATCGGCGGCATCCCCAATGTGTTCATGGTGCATCCGTCGCTGCCGCTGACGTCGCTGCAGCAGTACACCGCGTACGCGAAAAAACATCCGGGCAAGCTCAATTTCGGTTCCTCCGGTGTCGGTGCTTCGCCCCATCTGTCGATCGAGTACTGGAAGACGCTGACCGGCATCAATATCGTGCACGTGCCGTACAAGGGCGCCGCGCTGGCGCTGGCCGA
>JBFKCU010000519.1:0-1590 GCA_041620115.1 Burkholderiales bacterium
ACCGAAATGCAAAAGGTGTTTGCACTGGGCGAGGCGCACGGCGTGCGCATCGTGCCGCACTCGGCCTACTTCGGTCCCGGCCTGCTGGCGTCAATCCACGTCTGCGCCGCGCAGGCGCGCGAAGTCTGGGTGGAGCGTTTCTACTGTGACTTTGCCGAAAATCCGTTCGGCGACGCGATCAATCCGGTCAACGGCCGTATCGCGATCCCACAGGGCCCGGGACTCGGCGTCGATCCCGATCCGGCGCTGCTGAAAAAGTTCCTGATCGAGGCCTGAATCCGCAGCGCGGCACTGCTATTCCAGCAGCAGGTTGGGCCGCCCCAGTTGCAGCAGCACGCCGAGCTCATCGGCAAAGGTCCAGCTGCCGGCAATTGCGCCCTGCGCGTCGAAATCGAGGATCGATACCGCATTCACGCCCATGGCAACGCCGGTGGGTGCGATCCCGCACAACGCGCCGCTGTGGGTGCCGCTGACGTTGAAACGCATCCACACCTGATTGCCTTCGGCGAGCAAGACATCAATGCCGTAGCCGCGACCCGAGAATGCGGCATCCAGATCGAGCGTGCCGTAGCCGTGCATCTTGCTGTAATCGCGCATATGCTGGAAACCGTAGCGCCGGTTGGCATGGCCATCGGCCAGCATGGCCCGCGGCGTCAGGCGCGTGCGCGCCGCCGTGCGCCTGTTGCGGTCCAGCGCCGTTTCGGCCGTCTGCGCCTCCAGCCTGCGGATGAAACTCGCCGCGTCATCGGTCTGCGGCAGCGGCGGCGCAATGATTTTGCCGTCAGGCCGCGGCGGCAGTTTCGCCCCGAGCTGCCGCAGCAGTTCGGCTTCATCCATCATGTACCAGCCCTCGACCATCTGGCCGTTGACGATGCGCAGCAGCGCGACTTCATACACATCGATGCGTTTGCCGGTCGCCGGTATGCCGAAAAAATTGCCGGTGTGCGTGCCGGTGACGCGGAACAGCAGTCCGACACGGTCGCCGTCGGCAATCACCTGCTCCATCACGTCGACGCGGTCGGGAAACGCCGCGCGCAGGTACAGCGCCGGATGCGGCCAGCCCTGGTCGCGCGCATTGTTCGCCAGATGCAGGTTGCCGCCGCGCACCCGGTCGTAGTTCGGTGCCAGCACCTCCTTCTCGACCTGCGGCATCTGCGGCGTGCCCTGGTTTTTCTTGAAGCGCAGTGCGACCTCGACGTTGCGCGCGAGCTCACCGCTGCGGTTGGGGTTGGCGTGGTTCATCTCGTCCGGTTTTCAGAAAAAATAATGGCGATTCTGAATCGATACCGGTCTGTCAGCCACTGTTTTTCTGCGTTTGCCGTTGAGCCAGCACCCCGCCCCCCACCAGTATCGCCGCCAGGATCCAGAACACCCCCGCCAGCCCCAGCGCCGCACCGAGTGCACCGAAGGCCATCGGCCCGCCGACGCGCACGAGGTTATTGGCGGTGAGCCGCAGGCCCAGGGTCTGGCCGGAGCGGCCTTCTGCGGAGCTGGCGAACATCAGGATCACGGTCAGCGGAATGCCGATGCCCATGCCGAGGCCGAACAGGAAGGAGATGAGGCCGAGCACGATGCCGTTGGTGGCCAACG
>JBFKCU010000520.1:0-1519 GCA_041620115.1 Burkholderiales bacterium
ATCACTGCTGCCGCCGGGTGCCACCGGAACCACCAGACGGATCGGCCGGTCGGGATAGTTCTTGGCGACATCGCTCTTTGCTGACTGCGCTATGGCTGGACCCGCTCCTTGCAGACACAACACCAATGCAAGGGCGCCGATCCGGATTGCTGAAACGGGCATGACAACTCCTGAGTTAAGTTTTTGCGACAGTGCCGTTGATGCAATATGCGTACCATTGTTGCCTGACATTGCTAAAGCAAATGCTGGAGTAGCCACGAACGGATCATCCCGTCTCGACGTCCGATCAGCACTGCCCTGGTGCGATTGTCCGTTATCATGCGCCGGCACAGGGCGTAATGTAAATCAGGGCCGTTGCAATGCGGACTCATCAACCTGCCTCTCGAACAACAGGAGCGTAACTTGACACGATTGAGCGACCTTCCCGAATGGGAACAGCAGCATCATCTGGAAAAAATCCGCGAGCTGCCTGATTTCGGACCGACACCCTATGTCGACGGTCCTCCGCTCAAGCAACGCCGGGTCGCCATCATCACCACTGCCGGACTGCATGGTCGTGGCGACCGGCCCTTCGACCCGGGTGCTGCGGATTACCGCATCATCCCCGGCGACACGCCGCCGTCCGACCTGGTGATGAGCCATACCTCGGTCAATTTTGACCGCAGCGGTTTTCAGGAGGACGTAAACGTCGTCTTTCCGCTGGCACGGCTGCGCGAACTGCTGGCCGACAAGGTAGTGGGCTCGATTTCCGAATTTCATTATGCGTTCATGGGCGCAGCGCCCATCCGCATGCTCGAGCCCAAAGCCCGCGAACTTGCCGGATTGCTGAAGAAAGACAAGGTGGACGCCGTTTTGCTGACACCCGTCTGACCCAACTGCACGTGCGCCGTGGGCGCACTGGGTCATTACCTCGAACGCGAAGGCATCGCGACCGCGCAGATCAGCCTGATTCGCGAGCAAACCGCGGCCATCAGGCCGCCGCGCGCGTTGTGGGTGCCATTCATGCTTGGTCGCCCGTTCGGCGCGCCGGATGCACCCGAGTTTCAGCGCAAGGTGCTGCGGGCATTGCTTGATCTGTTCGAAATCAAATCGGGTCCGATACTGGAAGATTTCCCGGAAGATGCACCGGCCGCAGCAGGCAGTGATGCCACGACGACTTTCGCCTGTCCGGTAAGTTTCGCCCGGGCGCCTGCAGACGATGGCGACCTTGCCGCAGCAATGCAGCGTGAGATCGCTCAACTCGCCCCCTGGTATGACCTCGCGAAGCAGAGGCGCGGGCGCAGCACCGTCGGCATCTCCGGCCTGAGCATCGCCGATGCGGCAGCGCATGCCGTGTCATATCTGGCGACTCCGGCTGCACCCTATTCAGGATTCACCCCCGGCGCGGCGCTGAAGCGGGCCTGCGACGATCTGAAAGCGTATTACTACGAGGCCGTCGCCGCGCAGCCCGGCAATCTCAAGGCCACAGACATCGACCACTGGTTCTGGCACGACACTGCCGCGGCCAAGGTGTTTCTGG